>NZ_RZOT01000061.1:0-16154 GCF_003999085.1 Mesorhizobium sp. M4A.F.Ca.ET.090.04.2.1 | reverse complement strand
GTGTTGACGGCGTAGAAATCCGGCGTGATGGCGCCGTCATTGACGAATTTCGGCGCACCGCCCAAAGCCGAGGCTGGCGAATTGTCGGCCATCTTGAGCGTCACGCCGTCGGGCTCGACGACGGCGATCTGGCCTTTGACCGGGCTGGTGTCGGCATGCGGATAGACCGGCGCGCAGGCGCAGGCGAGCATGATGTGGTTGAGGAAGGAGCCGCCGAAGGCGCCCTGGAAAAAATTGTCGGCGAGCACGTATTTCCTTCCCACCGCCCACATTGGCAACGTCGAGCCATCATAGTGGCCCATGACGAGCGAGCCGGAATCGGCCCAGGCGACGAACTTGTCGTTCCGGCCGGCGTCGATCTGCATCTGCTCCTGGTAGAAGCGGTGCCAGAGGTCGCGGGTGATGACGCCGGTGTTTTCATTAAAACCCTTGGGATCGTCGATGGCGAAGCTGGCATTGGCGAGATGCGCGGTCTGAGCCTCCGTCACCGCAGGGGTTACGCCCTTGCCGGTCAGGCCGCCCCAGGCCGGCGGCAGCTCGGCAAGCGGCTTGCCGTCGCGGTCGAGTTGGCGGGCCTGGTCGGCCGAGACATTGGCCAGGCCATTGGCGCCGGGGAAGCCGCCATAGAGATTATCGAAGCTGCGGTTCTCGGCGTAGATGACGACGACGGTGTCGATCTTGTCGAAGCCGGGAGGAGCCGCATGGGCAGCGGCGGTGAGCGATGCCAGGGCGGTGGAGGCCAGGCAAAGCGAGAACAGGGACCTAGTCATGGGGATGCCTCGTGGCTGGGGATGGCTGGAGGACGGCAATCTATGAACAAGCAGGCGCGGAAGCAGCTACTGCGATGCCTCTGTCACTTTTGTGACATTTTCCGCCCTGCGCGAACACGGTTGCGTGAGCGTCGCGACCGGTCATCAATCCGTTGCACTGGGCACCTAGTTCCGGAGGCAAACCGGACCACGCCCTATGCCGACAAGACGATGGAAAAGCCTGACGATCGCTATCGCCACGGCGTCGATGTTCGGCTTCGCCGGACCCGCGAACACGGCAGGCAGCACCCATCCCGGCCCGCTGTCGCGCGCGGAGGCTTTCGCACGGGCAGAGGCGATGACGGCGCTGGGGCGCAAGATGTTCTTCGATCCGTCGCTGTCGGCCTCGCGCAAGCAGGCCTGCTCCTCCTGCCACGATCCCGACCACGCCTTTGGGCCAGCCTCGGCGACACCGGTCGAGATGGGCGGGCCTAATGTCGACCGGCCGGGCCTGCGCGCGGTGCCATCGCTGCGCTACCTGCAGGCGGCACCCCCCTTCACCGAGCACTTCTACGATTCCGAGGATGAGGGCGACGAGAGCGTCGACAACGGCCCGACCGGCGGGCTGACCTGGGACGGCCGCGCCGATCGCGGCCAGCAGCAGGCCAGGATCCCCCTGCTCTCGCCTTTCGAGATGGCCAACAAGGATGAGAGCGGGGTGGTCGCCGCCCTGAGCAAGGCCGCCTATGCGCACGATTTCAAGGCGGCATTCGGCGACGATGTGTTCGAACGGCCGGACGACGCCTTCGACGCCGCGGTCGAGGCGCTCGGCGCGTTCGAACAGAGCAGCGCCGATTTCTACCCCTATTCCAGCCGCTACGACGCTTTCCTTGCCGGCAGGGCGACGCTCTCGGCGCAGGAATTACGCGGCCGCGTTCTGTTCGAGGACGAAGCCAAGGGCAATTGCGCCAGCTGTCATCTGAGCCGACCCAGCAACAATGGCGAGCCGCCGCAGTTCACCGATTACGGTCTGATCGCCGTTGGCGTGCCCCGCAATGCGGCGATCCCGGCCAATGCCGATCCCGCCTATATCGATCTCGGCCTGTGCGGCCCGCTGCGCACCGACTTCAAGGGACGCGCCGAATATTGCGGGCTATTCAAGACGCCGACGCTGCGCAACGTGGCGCTGAGGAAAAGCTTCTTCCACAATGGCTATTTCCACACGCTGCGCGACGCGGTCGCCTTCTACGGCAGCCGCGACAGCGATCCCGGCCGCTGGTATCCGAAGAATGCCGACGGCACGGTCGACAAATATGACGACCTGCCAAAGCCTTACTGGCCGAACCTCAACAAGGACCCGCCCTTCGGCGGGAAGCCGGGCGACAGGCCGGCGCTGACCGATGCCGAGATCGACGACATCGTCGCATTCCTCGGCACGCTGACGGATGCCGACCAGCGAGGCGCTCCGGCGCATTGAGATTCCGGCTGTGGACGATGGCGATGCGTGCCGTCTCGGCGCTGATTGACGTTGCGCGCCGGCTTCTGCAATCTCCTTCTGCTGCATGGCTCCGAGGCACAGCGATGAGGCGCAGTCTTGCATTCGGTGTGATTGCCGGTATCGGCCTGCTCTGCGGCGCCGCATTCCTGATTGCAGGTCCGTCGGCAGTCTCGCCGGACAAGATCCAGTCGTCGGTTATCCGCGCTCCCGAATTGATCGACCGTGCCTGGAAGTTGCCCGTGGCCGCTGCTTTCAATGCCGACGTCGAATGGCAATCGAACGCATCAAGGTGCGGTCCGGCAAGCGTGGCAAACATGTTCCGCTCGATCGGCGAAGAAGAGACGACGGAAGCTGAAGTGCTTGCGGGAACGGGAAAGTGCTGGACCGGTTTCTGCATCATCGGGCTGACCCTGGACGAGGTTGCCGAAGTCGCTCGAAGCAAGACCAAGCGGAAAGTATCCGTGCTTCGGAACCTGACTGCCGAGGAGTTCCTCGCGCATATGAAGCGCGCCAACGATCCCGGCCGCCGCTACATCATCAACTTTACGAGGGAGAGGATTTTCGGCGCCGGCGCCGGCCACTTTTCCCCGATCGGAGGATATATGGAGGCCGAGGACATGGTTTTCGTCCTTGACGTCAACCAGCGCTACAAGCCCTGGCTGATCGAGCGCGAACGCCTGTTCTCGGCCATGGACACGATCGATTCCGATGGCGACAGGAAGCGCGGTTTGCTGCTGATCGAGTGACGACGGATGCGATGCCCGGGCGCCTGTCCAGGCATGGCTAAATGCCCGATCTTGATGCCGAAACGACCAAGGCTGGGCTTTCATATGCAATATTGCTAATATGTGTACTCGCTCACATGACTACAGCACGCCGGCTGCTACGGTGGCTGCTCGTCGCATGATGGGGTCTCAAATGCGGTTCGTTGCAGTGCGGGAGCCGCCTGATACTTGGGCGGTGTTTGACACGTGGATAGACGAGCCTGCGGACTACGCTGGCTGCGTGCTTGCTGGTTTGACGTTGCGTGAAGCCCAGTGGTTCGCCGCCGTCGCCAATGTTGAAACCTCCGCGCGGGTGCGCAATCCCTTGGGCGTCGGCACCTTGGTTGAGCCGGCGCCGGTCATCGGGGTCTTCTGAGGCAGCCCCTCACCTCGCCGGCGCGTAGCGGCTCACCACCATGCCGCTGGCATAGGCTTTCGAACCAATGAGCTTCAGCATGGAGAAGCCGCCCTGGCCGAAGATGCGGCGGCCGGCACCCAGCACAGCCGGATTGATGAAGAGCTGGAATTCGTCGACCAGCCCGGCGGCGATCAGCGCCGAGGCGAAACCGGCGCCGCCGAAGACAGCGATGTCGCCGCCCTCGCCCGCCTTCAACGCATTGACCTCGCGCGGCAGGTCGCCGCTTGCGATGCTCGTGCGCTCCCATCGCGCGGCCTTCAGCCTGTCGCTCAGCACCACCTTCTGCGCTGCAACAATGCGCTGGGCAAAGGCATAGAAGCGGTCCTTCGGGAATCTCGTCGCGGCGTTGCCCCAGTGGGTGAGATAGCCCTCCTCCGCCATCTTGCGGCTAAGCAAGATGGTGTCGATGGTTTCGAACACAGCGTTGAAGTCCTGCTTCAGCGCATCGTCCCAAGCGCTGTCGTCGCCCCACTCCCAGAGCTGCCAGCGATGGTCGTCCTCGGCGCCGACGAAGCCGTCGACCGACATCTGCATTTGCAGGATGAGTTTCTTCATTTCCGGTCCTCCTCGTGCTTCCAATCAATTTACTTTTGGAACCATTTGACGTGCGAAGGTAATGGTGTCAATAGTAAAGTGATTTAAAAATGGAACCGTAACTATGTCGACCAGGGAACGGTCCGGCTGCCCGATCAGCCTGTCGCTTGAGCTGTTTGGCGATCGCTGGACGCTGCTCATCATCCGCGACCTGGCATTCGCCGGGAAAAAGCATTTTCGCGAATTCCTGCAGTCGGACGAAGGCATCTCGTCGCGAACGCTCGCAGAGCGGCTGCAGACGCTGCAGGAGGAAGGCATCCTCACCCGCAGCGACGACCCGACCCACAGGCTGAAGGCGATCTACCGGCTGACCGAAGCCGGCGTCGACCTTCTGCCGGTACTGGCGACGCTCGGCGCCTGGGGCAGCAAATATCGCAAGGCCGACGATGATCTTGCGCGGATTGCCACTGAGTTGGCCGGCGGCGGCGAGCCGGCTCTGGCGCGGATAAAGGAGAGGCTGCGGCAGGAAAATCTGGGTTAGGCGGCGCGGCGCAAATCGCCCACACTCCTCGCCTGGATCGCGGCGTCGAAACGATGCCTGTCAGCAGACGTTCCGGTTCCAGTCTATGCGCCTCTGCGTTAGACTCAGCTCGAACAGGATCGCCGCCATGATCGTCCAGGCCTGCATCAACGGCGCCCGCCCCGCCGATTTTCACGCCGCCCTGCCGCTTGACCCGGACGCCATGGCGCGCGACGGCGCGGTTTCGGTTGCCGCGGGTGCCGCCGAGCTCCATGTCCATGCGCGTGGCGCCGACCGGCAGGAGAGCTTGGCGCCGGAAGCGATGGACCGCACGGTGGCAGCGCTGCGCCGCGCTTGTCCGGGAACGCTGATCGGCGTCTCCACCGGCGCCTGGATCGAGGAGGACGACCTCCGCACCCTCGTCGCCATCGCCGGCTGGCGCGAGCTGCCGGACTATGCCTCGGTCAATCTCAGCGAGACGGCCGCGCCGGTCGTGATGGAAAGCCTGCGCCAGCGCGGCATCGGCATCGAGGCGGGCCTGGCTTCCATCGCCGACGCCGAGAGGCTGGTGACGCTCGACCATGGCGGGCGCGTGCTGCGCGTCCTGATCGAGATTTCCGAACAGACGCTCGACGAGGCTTTCCAAGTCGCCGACGGCATCGAAACGGTGCTGGCGCGCGCCGGAATCCGCCGCTCGATCCTGCTGCACGGCGAGAACGCGACAGTGTGGCCGTTCGTCGAGCGGGCGGCGGCTCGAAACCTGTCGACCCGGGTCGGGCTGGAGGACGGCAAGCACCTGCCGGACGGCAGCGTCGCCGCCGGCAATGCGGCGCTGGTGGCGGCTGCGGTGACGATTTATCGGGCAGGCCGATTGCGGCGCTAAGAACGCTCGCCGGAAGTCAGCCGAACGTCGCCAGAGGCTCGGCGCGGATCTCGACCCACGCGCAGCGCCGGCTGTCGTGATAGAAGGACTGGAACGGCGCCGGGAAGGACGGGTCGGCAAAGGCGCCGACGGGAATTGCGATCACACCGGGCTGGCTGTCGAGCCGGTAGTGGACGGTGGTTCCGCAATCCGGGCAGAAGCTATAGCTGACGCGGCCGCCCTGCTCGCCGACACGGGTGAACTCCGCCGCCCGTCCCTGGATGGACACGTCACCTTCCTTAAACCGGACATTGTAGCTAAAGGCACTGCCGGTGCGCCGCTTGCAGGCCAGGCAATGGCACACGGAAATGCGTACGATCTCGCCCGAGCAGACAGCCGAAAGCTGGCCGCAAGAGCATTCCGCGCGACGACTGACCATGGCCGGCTCCTTTCGGCTCCGCCCGGCCTCGTCCGACCAGCGCGGCTGGAGCAGCTTATTGAGTTCGGAAGCGCGGCGGAAGGCTCTCGCCCGTCACGGAGCGCGGCGGCCTTTGTCAGGCCCGCCAGGCCGCCAGATCCGCCAGGACTTGCGCCTTCAGCGCGGGGTCGGCATAGCTCGCCTTGACCGATGTCGCCGCGAGCTCGCGGATGGTTTCGCCGTCCCAGGCGAACGCGTCGGCGCAGGCGGCATAGGATGCTTCCAGCGTGGTGTCGAGCAGCGCCGGATCATCGGTGTTGATCGAGACCGGAACACCGGCCCGGCGCAAGGTGTCGATCGGATGTTCGGCGATCGACCGGTAGAGGCCGAGCGTGACGTTGGAGATCGGGCAGACGCCAAGGGGGATCTGCCTCTCAGCCAGCAGGTCGACCAGGTCCGGCTTCTCGATCGCCCGCACGCCGTGGTCGATGCGGTCGGCGCCAAGCAGGTCGATCGCGTCGCGCACGCCCTCCGGACCGCTGGACTCGCCGGCGTGAACGGTCCGCCGCAGGCCCGCCGCAGCCGCACGGCGGAACGCTTCGGCAAAGCGCGGGCCGGTGCGGCCGGCGACGGCTTCGTTGCCGTCGATCGACAGCGCAACCACGCGCGGATGCCTGATCCCGCTCAGCAGCTCCACCAGCTCGATCGCTTCCTCCGCCGACTGGGTGCGCAACAGGCTGACGCAAAGCCCGACCGGAGGGTGACCGTCCTCTTCGGCGGCCGCGAAGCCGGCGTCGAAGGCGTCGATCATCCCCGGAATGTTCTTGTACCAGTGCGGCCAGTGAGTCGGGTTGACGATGACGTCGGCATAGCGCACGCCGCTCCTGGCCATGCGCTGGGCGAACTTGTAGGCCGTGCTCGCCAGCTGCTCGCGCGTGCGGAACGTGCCGCACAGCCAATCGAGCATTTCGAGGAAACTCTTCAGGTTGTGCGCCTCGAACAGCCTGTCGCGCGGCGCGCGCAACGGAATGCCGGCTTCCTCGCAATTCCTGATCACGTCGTCGGCCTCGAAGCAGCCCTCGACGTGGATGTGCACCTCGGCTTTCGGCAATGCGATGTAGTCGGTCAACGGACGTCTCCCCTGTTCACGCGCCGCATTCAAGCACGAAAAGGCCCGACCCATGCTTCAAGGAATGATTGAAAGAATTGCGCGAGGCGGCGGCAATTGCCGCGGCAGTACCGTTCGTTGTAGCCATTGCGACCGCTTGATTTTGGAGGAGACGCGGCATGGACCCAATCACCGGCGGCTGCCTGTGCGGTAACGTCCGCATCGTTGCGTCGGGTGCCCCATACAGGGTCGGCATCTGCCACTGCCTCGACTGCCGCAAGCATCACGGGGCGCTCTTCTATGCCGCGGCGGTGTTCGCTCAGGATGCGGTGACGATCGAGGGCGAAACGCGCGATTATGCCGGACGGTTCTTCTGTCCGCGCTGCGGCTCGTCCGTCTTCGCCCGCACTGGAGACGAGATCGAAGTTCATCTGGGCTCCCTGGATGCTCCCGACCAACTGGTGCCGACGTACGAACTCTGGACCGTTCGTCGCGAGTCCTGGTTGCCGCCGTTTCCGCTCAAGAGACGCTACGAGCGCGATCGTGACGCCACGGGTCGTAGCGAGGGATAGCCGCGCAGTTTGGGCGGTCACGCCGGGGCTTCAGTCCGGAAGGCCGGCCTTGCGGAAGCCATCGACGAAATGCTGCATCGTCGCGTCGTCGCGGAACGGCTCCGTCGCGACCCAATAGGCGGTACTAAAATGCCGGTTGCCGACGAGGAACAGTTCGACCTCCGCGCGCGCCTCATCGAGCCGGCCAAGTTGCGCAAGGCTTGCCGCCAGGAAACGGCGCGAGCTCGTGCGATAGGTCTCGTCCCGGCGCAGCGTCTCGACGGCGGCTTCGTATTCACGGGCCGCATATTGTGCCTGACCGAGTGTCAGATAGTACCAGCTTGGCGGATAGGGGTTCAGCCGGAATGCCTTGCGAATGTGCTCGAGGCTTACCTCGATCTGCCCGGCCAGAACCTCGATGTCGGATATCGTCGCCCAGGCGTCGGCTTCGTTCGGATCGAGTTCGAACGCCTTGGCGAATTCAGCGTCCGCCTCGTCGAAGCGGCGTTCATAGGCAAGCAGGTTGCCCAGCACCCAGTGGCAGCCGGCATCGTTGGGATCGATCGCCACGGCCTTGCGCGCCAGCTCCAGGGCAACGCTCCGATTGGGTTCGATGGGTTCTCCCCAATGCACCCATTGCATCCAGTGGTTCATGGCAAGCCAGCGATAGGCCTCGGCGTAGTCCGGATCGAGCGAAACGGCGCGCGTCAGCATCAGGTGCGCTTCCCGCGCCGTCTGCGGCGAATCGTCGATCAGCTTGCGCGCCCGCACACACAGATCATAGGCCTCGAGATTTTTGGGCCGGTTGCGCGGCGGCGGCGCGCGCAGCCGGCCAAGCAGTGCCTCGACGATCTTGGCCGTCACCTCGTCCTGAACGGCAAAGATGTCTTCAAGGCTGCGATCGTAGCGTTCCGCCCACAGATGTTCGCCGCTCGAAGCGTCGACCAGCTGGGCATTGATGCGCACGCGCCCGGCGGCGCGCCTGGCGCTGCCTTCCAGCAGGTAGCGCACGCCGAGCTCCTCGGCGATCCCGCGCACATCCATCGCCCTTCCCTTGTAGGCAAAGACCGAGTTGCGCGCGATGACGAACAGGCCCGCGTTCCTCGACAGGTCGGTGATCAGGTCTTCGGTCAGCCCGTCCGCGAAGGACTCCTGCCCGGGATCATTGCTGAAGGCGACAAAGGGCAGCACGGCGATGGACGGCTTGCCGGGCAGCGGCAAGGGTTTTCGCTTCGCCTCGCCGAGCTGTTCGATGACGCCAGTGAAGCGGTAGCCGACGCGCGGCACCGTGGCGATCCAGTCACCGCCATCGGCGGCCGGACCGAGCAGCTTCCTGAGCTGGGCGATCTGGACCGTCAGGTTGCCTTCCTCGACGGCCGTTCCCGGCCATGCGGCATCCATCAGCTCGGCCTTGGCCAGGATTTCGCCGGGACGCTCGACCAGCGCCGCAAGCAGCTTCAGCCCGCGATAGCCGGCGGCCACGGGAACGTCGTTGCGAAGCAGCGTTCCCGCAGACGGATCAAGCACATACGGACCAAAGGCAAAGCGCGATCCCTGCATGCGGCTGATCTATAGCCCATTTGGAAGTTTTGAGAACTATTTGGGAGGGCTTAATTACGCCGCTGCCGGCATCCTGCAGAATTCAACCTCATTCAGGTCGAGGCCCCCAAATCGCATGGGCCTCAAACCACAGGAGGTTGCCATGAACGATACCCTTGCAACGGTCCAGCATTGCGCAGCGCGGCAGGCAGCGTCCGCGAGGCGGGCGCCGCGCCGGTCCTTGACGAGCCTGCGCGGCACGATCGCTGCCTGGCGCAGGCAGGCACGCTTTCGCTGGGATCTCAAGCGAATCTCGGAGACCAATCCGCATCTGATCGACGATATCGGCCTGACCAGACGGCAGGTCGAGGAAGAGATCGCCAAGCTGCCCTTCTGGCAACGATAAAGGCTAACCCGGTTGGCCCTCACTGCGTGTCCGCGTGTGCCCTTAGCTCCGCGCGCTTCTCGTCTGACACCACCGCCAGATCGAGCACCTTCTGCAATTCGGCCGCGTGGCGGAAGGATGGCTCGGGCTGGACGCCGCTCTTCACCGCCTCGGCGAAGCGCTCATAGTTGGTCGGCACCGTGCCGGCGTCGAGCGCCTCCCATCTGGCGTTCTCGACATTGTCGCCCACGCACGCCTTCAGCGCCGAGCCTTCGAGATTGTGCATCACCTCGATGCCGCCCTTGTCGCCATAGATGCGCAGCCTGAGCTCGTTGAGATGGCCGGTCGCCCAGCGGCTGGCATGCACCACGCCGAAGGCGCCATTGGAGAAATCCAGCGTCATGGCGAAGCTGTCATTGGCGTCGAGCCCGTATTCGCCGATGCGGTTGCCCGGCGCCTTGTCGAAGGCGCGCAGGCGGCAAAACACATGGTCGATGTCGAGCGCCGCGCCATAGCTGGCGAAATCGAGGATGTGGATGCCGACGTCGCCGAGCACGCCGTTCGAGCCATGGCCGCGCGACAGGCGCCACAGCCATTTCGGGTCGGTGCGCCAGTCGCCCCAGAATTTCGACACCAGCCAGCTTTGCAGGTAGGAGGCCTCGACATGGCGGACCGTACCGATCTCGCCTGCCAGCACCATGGCGCGCGCCTTCTGCAGAGGTGCCACATTGCGGTAGGTGAGGTTCACCATGTTGACGATGCCGGCGGCTTCCGCGGCGTCCGCCATCTCGGTCGCCTTGCCGAAATTCTCGGCCAGCGGCTTCTCGCACAGAACCGGCTTGCCGGCGGCGATCAGCGCCATGGTGGTCGGGTGATGGATGCGGTCCGGCGTGACGTTGGCGACAGCGTCAAATTCACCCCATTTCAGCGCCTCCTCCAGCGAGGTGAAGCGGTTGGGGATCTTGAAGCCGTCGGCGAATTCGCCGACGCGGGCCGGATCGACATCGACGGCGCCGACAATGTCGACGCCCTCGATGGCGCTGAAGCGGCGGGCATGCTCCTGCGCCATCCAGCCGGTACCGAGTATCAAAAGCCGCATTTTTTGCTCCTCCGAGCGAATTGGTTCGATTCAATCATATCAGGTGGATAACCGCTATTGCTGCAGAGTTCCAGATGGAAAGCGCTGCCTTGAACTAACGGAAGCCGGCCTCGCCGGCCGTGTGCAGCTTGCCGCCGCGCTCGACGATCGGCTCCAGCGCGTTGTCCACCGGCACGTTCGGCGCGTCGTGGATAGCACGCTTCGCGCCTTGCGGGTTCGCCGCCCACTTCACCGCGTTGCGCAGCACCTGCTGCACCGTGGCGTCATGATAGGTCGGATAGGTCTCGTGGCCGGGCCTGAAATAGAAGATGTTGCCGGCGCCGCGCCGATAGGTGAGCCCGGAGCGGAACACCTCGCCGCCCTGGAACCAGGAGATGAACACCGTTTCAAGCGGCTCCGGCACGGCGAACTGCTCGCCATACATCTCCTCGTTCTCGAGTTCGAAACAGTCGCCAAGCCCATCGGCGATCGGATGGCTGGCGCTCGTCACCCAGAGCCGCTCGCGCTCGCCGGCCTCGCGCCATTTCAGCGTGCAGGGCGTTCCCATCAAACGCTTGAATATCTTCGAGAAATGGCCGGAGTGGAGGACGATCAGCCCCATCCCCTCCCAGACGCGGCGCGCCACCCGCTCGACCACTTCGTCGGCGACGGCGCCATGATCCTTGTGCCCCCACCAAACCAGCACATCGGTCTCCGCAAGGCGGGATTCGGGAAGGCCGTGCTCTGGCTGCTCCAGCGTCGCGGTCGAGGCGGAAATGCCGGGGTCGGCCTTCAGCGCGTTGGCAATCGTGGTGTGCATCCCTTCGGGATAGATCGATGCGACCACCTCATTGGTGCGCTCATGGATATTCTCGCCCCAGACGACAGCGCGTATTGTCATGACATCCTCGTGGTGAACCGGAGCCGACCCGCCCCTGGCCATACATAGAGCCTGCGGCCGACATTGAAAGCGCTTTTCGAAGTGGTTGCGAACGCCAGCGGCCTCGTCACCCCAGGCTGGAGCAAGGAGCGGTGCGACGCAGCGAAGACCCCAGGATGACGCGTTCGGGGCTTCGCCAGTGAATGCGCCAGCCTGAAAGCATCCTGCGCCAACAACGACCTAGGCCAATATGCTCCCACCGTGAATCAACGCCTCCCGGCAACCCTTTGGCAAACGCCACGCCTCGGTTACAATACCGGCCATGCGCGAGGCACTGCTTGGGGTCGCGATCTTTGTCTGCCTGGCTGGGGCTTCGCTCACCAGCCTGCTGATCCATGGCCGGTTTCCGCCCCATCACCGCCAGGACGATACCAGCGCGATCGTGCGGCTCGCCGCCAATCTGTTCGTCGTGATGACCTCGCTGGTGCTCGGCCTGATGATCAACTCGGCCAAGAACACGTTCGAATCCATCGACCACAACGTCCATGCCTATGCGACTGAGTTGATTTTGCTCGACAGGTCGCTCAGGCAATACGGCCCCGAGACGCAGGCCGCGCGCCAGCCGCTCATCGCCTATGTGCAGCGCGTCGTCGACGCCACCTCGCCCAGTCAGCAAACCCCGATAGTCGCCAACAGACTGTCGGAGCTTTTGCTCAACAATGTCGGCGACCAGCTGCGGGCGCTGACGCCGCCCGATGACGAACACGTCGCCATGCTGCAGGAAGCCCGCCAGCAGTTGCAGAAGGTGATCGAATTGCGCTGGGTGCTGGCCGAGCAGTCGGAGGGCGCCATCCCCGGACCACTGATCGCCCTTCTGGTTTCCTGGCTGACGCTGATCTTCGCCAGCTTCGGCTTCAGGGCGCCCTGCAACGCCACCGTGGTCAGCACCTTCATCGTGTCGGCGGCGCTGGTCGCCGCCGCGCTCTATCTAATCATGGACATGGATATACCCTTCTCCGGCCCGATCCAGATCTCGCCAGCGCCGCTCCAAAGGGCGCTGGCGGAGCTCAAGCAGTGAGGTCACGAGCCGCGCTGGTTTAAGTCGTTGAGCAACCGCTTGGCTGCCACCGCCGCTCCGTCGCTGTGGCTCGTGCCGGCAAGAGCCACCGTCCAGGCGTGGGTTTCCGGCGCGAGTGCCTTCGCAAGGGCTGCCGTATGATCAGCCCTGGCGGCCTTCCTGGGCGACCTGTGTCAACGGCTTCGACATGCGCGGCACCACCACCAGGCGCTTGATCTTGCCTTTCTTGTAGGCGGCAAGGAAGCGGGCATAGTCCTTGAAGACGACGCAGCCATTGGACTCGGCGCGGCCGCCGCGCAGCATGTAGGTATGAGCAAGCAAGCCGTCGCGGCCATATTTGTTCTTGCCGCTGGTCGGCGTCAGCCGAATCGCCTCGACGCCGTGGAAGCGCGATTCACGCATCGACAGATTGTAGGTGTCGGGCGGCGTCGGGCCGACATTCTTCTTGTTGACGAAGCGCGGCTGGTCGACCATCGAGCCCAGCCCGGAATGGGCCTCGAGCTTGGAGCCATCAGGCATATAGACGGTCCTGGCCGCGATATCGTAGACGGCGACGCCATTGCCCACGCTTGGCCTGTTGCTGAACAGGTTGCCGAACACTCCGCCCGCGCCGCGCTCCGGCATGTCGGGCTTGGCGTAGGCGAGCATCTCCGCGTCCTGGGTCTTCGAGCGCTTGCCCGGCTTGGCCGGCTTGGCCTGGCTGGCCTGCACACCCGGCAGCGCCGGCACGGCCGCATGCTCCGAGCTGCGCGGCGACAGGGCCGGGAGCTTCCCGGACAGCACGTCCGCGGCCTTGGCCGACTGGGCCTTGCCGGTCTTTGACGCCGACGCCTTGGGCGCCTGCTCCTGTGGCGCCTCGATCCGTGGTGCGTCCGCCCTGGAGGCTTGAGCTTTTGGCGATTGATCCGGCTGCTCGATCAGCGCCCGTGGCCGGCCGGTTGGCAACGGAATTGTGTCCGGCATCTCGTCCTGCGGCGGCAGCGAGGCAAGCAGAACTTCGGTCCCTTGCGGCTCCTGCAGCCCGTCAGGCGCGGCCAGCGCCACGGACGGCGGCGGCGACAACATGTCGACCTCCGGCATTGCGTTGGCGAGCGCCAGCGCCAGGCGCGACGAGCGTTCGATCTCCGCCACCGGAGGTCCGAAGCGCACCGATGCCGGGCCCTGCTGGTCGGGCAGGCGAACCGGTTCGGCGAAGCGGGCATCGGCCGGCAGGCTGGCCAGCAGGACCGGCTTGTCCTGCGCGCGGGCAAAGGCATCCGCCAACTTTTGCGGCGACAGCTTTGCGCTGGCGACGACGCTGTCGAAGCGGTCGGCCGGGGCAGTACGCGCCACGGTTTCCGGCGCGGCCGTCCTCGGCGCGACGCTATCGGGCCTTGCCGCAGGACGCAGGCGCGCCATCTTGCCGTCATGCGAGAAATTCGAGGCCTGGCGCAGGCAGGCAGCATCGCAACGCCCGAGGAGCGCCTGCCGGTGCCGGGCATCCGCCGGGAGCGAAAGCGCCCAGGAACTGGCGAGCGCGCGGCGCGGATCGGCAAGCGCGATGGTGCCCGGCGCAAGCAGGCTCGGCGGCAATCGGTTGGAGGCAGCGGTGAGCGAGGTGCCCATCGAATAAAGGCCAGCCAGGGTCGCCACGGACCACAGGGCGAGCGCGGCGCCAACAGCAGGCACCACAACCCAAAGATGACCACCAGATGTCTTCGAAGCTACCCCCTCTTCAGGAGCGTCACCCCGGTACTTCAAACGCAAAAACGCCATACGACCACTCTCAATCGGCATGCCGGTTCGCGGACCTGGCACCCGTCACGATCACAGTTCGCCTGGTGCCCCCTGCACCTTCACGCGTCTGTTGCCGATTGATTCAAAAGATGGACAAAGATGGTTAACCAATCCCTCCACCAGTCGCCGATACGGCGACGGTCCATACGAAAAAAGAGCCCTCCACGGTCTGCGCCACGGTAAAAATGCTCTCCCTCACCCGCTTTGCTGCCCGTTTTTCAAGCCTCTGTCAAGAAAGCGTGAAGATCGGAACCGCAGCAACTCGGGCCGGTACAGGGCGTTTGAGGTCGAAATGCGACCGCCCGGCTGGCATTGGAACACGTCGGTCGAAGATATGCTGGGCCAGCAGGCCAGGCGGTCGAAAGATATTGCGGAGACGGATCTGACCCAAAAAGTCACCTCCGCCCGGAGCGGAGGCGACGACGAAACTCTCGCGCCGCGAACCCGGTCGCCGGCGGCGCGTGCTCACATGCTCATGGCCAGGTCCCGACTATGCTCGCAGCGTTCAGCGCGTTTCGTCGGATCCGTCGGCGACGCCGACATGATGCCGGTAGACCATGCCCCAGCCCTTCCAGCCGGTGAACAGGAGGATGAGGACTACGATCAGCGACAGCACCAGGCCGACCGGCACCACTGCCGCCTCGCCCTGGGCATATCGCGAGTACCAGTTGTAAAGCTCGACCAGCACGACAATGGCGTTGCCGCCAGCGTGCAGCCATGCATCGCGAAGGTTGCGGATCCGGGTATCGCCCAGCACATCGGTAAGGCCGGCAAGAGCGGCCAGCGCGGCCATGACCAGACCGGCCCCCAGCAGCCAGAGCGAAGCGGTGACCCAGCCCGGATTGCCGGTTCGCCAGAAGATGAGGTCGCACACGAAGGTGGCGACGAAAAAGGCGATCGGGAACGGTATCAGCATTGCATGGACAGGATGGCCGGCAATGCTTGCGGTGCTGTGCGGATTGTGGGTGATCGGGTCGCGCGTCATCGTAATGCCTCCCGCAGGCGTGGCGAGCGCCGCCTCGGCCACATACTCATCACCGGGCCTGGCGGCAAAAAGCCGGATACGAACCGAACTCGGACAGGTGCGGAATGTTCCGCAGTCCCGTTACTCCAGGGGCGCCTGTCGGCTTGGAGTTGGGCGTCCTTCGACCAAACCGGGGACGGGTTTCGTCTTGCCGCTCAGCCGTGCGCCCAAGGTCAGCGCCAGCGGAAAATTGCGGACAACCGCTTCCATCAGCGCGGCGCCGCCGGGACCAAGGGCGATGCGGGCAATGGCTTCGGCGGCAAGGATCCGCGTCGAGAACAAGCCTCTCCAGGCCGCCTCGTAGCGTCTGCCCGCCGCTTGGCGTCCCGCCTGTCCGGCCTGAGCGTCGTCGAGTTGCCGCGCCAGGAGCCAGCCGGACTGAAGCGCCATCGATATGCCCTCGGCGATGATCGGGTGCGACTCGCCGGCGGCATTGCCGGCGCGGAAGATGTCCCCTTCGTAGCCGGCGCGGATGCCTGGCCGGATCGGACCGGCGGCGAGCCACGGACCGTCGGCGCTGGCTTCCTCAAGGGCCTCCCTGACGCCCCGGCATGTCGCCATAAGATGATGCTCGACGGCCTCGGCCGCCGAGACGTGGCCGCCGCGCTCGGCGGCAAGGCCGCTGCGCAGCAGGGCGAGCCTATCGCGCCTTATGCAGCACGAGATCGACATGCGGCCATGATCGGCCGTGACCATGCCGCCATAGCCGCCGGGAAACGTGATGAGCGGCATCAGGTCGGGCGCCAGGGACGATCCGGTGAAATGCGCCTTGAAGCCGAGCAGGTCGGAGGGGCGGCTTTTCTTTTCGAGCTGGCTCGGCAGCGGTCCAGGCTCCCACGAGCCGTGCGCGGCGACGACCACCGGCGCCCGCAGGATCGTCGCCTCATCGCGGCAGTCCCTTGCTTCAATCCGCACCGCTTGGCAGTCGCCTTCGCGCTCGACGGCGACGGCGCGGCAGGGCTGGAAGACTTG
>NZ_RZOT01000619.1:0-3261 GCF_003999085.1 Mesorhizobium sp. M4A.F.Ca.ET.090.04.2.1 | reverse complement strand
AGACAGATCCGGTGCGCACCGGCCACGAGCTGATGCGGCGGCAGATCACTATGATGGTCGAGGACGTGATTGCCTCCACCCACGCCAACCTCGAGCGGCTAAAGCCCGAGAGCGCCGACGCGGTGCGGGCGGCGGGCGAGACGATGGTGACCTTCTCGGCCGGCATGGCCGCGACCGAGAAGGAGTTGAAAGCCTTTCTCTACAAGCACCTTTACCGGCACAGCGAGGTCATGCGGGTGCGGGCCGATGCCGAACGGATCGTGCGCGACCTGTTCGACTTCTATTTCGCCGCGCCGCGCGCCATGCCGGACGGCTGGCGCGAAGGACTCGATAGAGCGCAGGACCGCATCAAGGCGCGCGCCGTGGCGGATTTCCTGGCAGGCATGACCGACACCTATGCGCTGAAGGAACATCGGCGCTTGTTTGACCACACGCCCGATTTGAGCTAGGGCGGACGCGATTTTGCCGGCCAACGAGCCGGATTCCCTTGCACAGCCGCCAGAGCCAGACCCAATGAACATATTCGCCGATTTCAACGCGCGAGTCATAAAAGCCGTCGAAGCGCTTGATCTGAGAGACAAGGATGGCGCGTTGCTCGACTTGTCGCGCATCGCCGTCGAGCCGCCGCGCGACGCCAGCCATGGCGATCTCGCCACCAACGCCGCGATGGTGCTGGCCAAGCCGACCGGGCAGAACCCGCGCGCGTTGGCCGAAAGGCTGGCCGAGGCGCTGCGTGGCGACGCCGACGTCGCGGCGGCCGACGTCGCCGGTCCGGGCTTCGTCAATCTCAGGCTGCAGGATGGGTTCTGGCAGGCGCATCTGGCGGCGCTCCTCGGCGAAGGTCGCAACTATGGCCGCTCGACCATCGGCGGCGGCCGCAAGGCCAATGTCGAATATGTCTCGGCCAATCCGACCGGGCCCATGCATGTCGGCCATTGCCGGGGCGCGGTGGTGGGCGACACGCTCGCCAATCTGATGGCCTTCGCCGGCTACGATGTGACCAAGGAATATGTCATCAACGACGCTGGCTCGCAGATCGACGTGCTCGGCCGCTCGGCCCTGCTGCGCTATCGCGAGGCGCTCGGCGAGACGATCGGCGAGATCCCGCCCGGCCTCTATCCGGGCGACTATCTCGTGCCGGTCGGCCAGGCGCTGGCGCAGGAGTTCGGCGGCAAACTGCTGCAGATGCCGGAGGACGAGGCGCTGGCCATCGTCAAGGATCGCACTATCGACGCAATGATGGCGATGATCCGTGAGGACCTGGCGCTGCTCAACGTGCATCACGACGTGTTCTTCTCCGAGCGCACGCTGCACGCCGACCATGCCAAGAAGATCAGGGCGGCGATCGCCGACCTGACGCTGAAGGGTCATATCTACAAGGGCAAGCTGCCGCCGCCCAAGGGCGAGAAGCCGGACGACTGGGAAGACCGCGAGCAGACCCTGTTCCGCTCGACGGCCGTCGGCGACGACATGGACCGGGCGCTGGTCAAGTCGGACGGTTCCTTCACCTATTTCGCCGCCGATGTCGCCTACCTCAAGGACAAGGTGGAGCGCGGCTTCGTCGACCTGATCTATGTGCTGGGCGCCGACCATGGCGGATACGTCAAGCGGCTGGAGGCGCTCGCCCGGGCCATCGCCGGCGACGAGGTGAAGCTCACAGTGCTGCTTTGCCAACTGGTGAAGTTGTTCCGCGACGGCGAGCCGGTCCGCATGTCCAAGCGCTCCGGCGATTTCGTCACACTGCGCGAGGTGGTCGAAGAGGTCGGTCGCGATCCGATCCGCTTTATGATGCTTTACCGCAAGAACGACGCGCCGCTCGACTTCGATTTCGCCAAGGTGACCGAGCAATCGAAGGACAATCCGGTGTTCTACGTGCAGTACGCCTCGGCGCGCTGCCACTCGGTGTTCCGGCAGGCGAGCGAGCAGTTGGGCGAGGCTAATTTCGATCGCAACCGGCTGACGGCTTCGGTGGCTTCGCTCTCGGACGAGGGCGAAATCGGCCTGATCCGGAAGCTGGCTGAATATCCCAGGCTGATTGAGTCCGCGGCTCTTGCATTGGAGCCGCACAGGCTGGCATTCTACCTCTACGATCTGGCTTCCAGCTTCCATGGACACTGGAACCGGGGGACCGATAATCCCGACTTACGTTTTGTTAAGGTTAACGACCGACAATTGACGTATGCCAGACTAGGGCTGGTGCAGGCTGTTTCGGACGTTTTGACGTCCGGCCTGACGCTGATAGGGGCGGATGCGCCCACCGAGATGCGTTAGGTTTGACTAAAAAACCTGTCACCTTTTGCCCACATTGCGCTGGTAAGGGCCAACCCTGCGCGACGTCCATGGCGTCCGACTGTGTGCGAGTTCGGGAACAATAATGGCAGACAGAACCCAGCTGAAAGTAGCCGATCGCAACGACATCGCTGACGACGATCCGTTTGCGGAACTGACCAGGATCATGGGTTTCGACCCGCGCCAGCCGGTAAAGCCGCAGGCGCCTGTCCAGAAGGCTGCGCCCGCCAATCAGCCTGCCGCGGAGGGCGATTTCGACATCGACCTCGAGAAGGAACTGATGGGCGAGTTCGGCGCGGAGGAGAGCAAAGCCGTCGCGCAACCGAAAGAGCCGGCTTTCGAAGCCGCGGCCCGCAACGCGCTTGACGACGAGCTTGCGGCGTCGCTCGACCAGGACTTCGTGTTCGACGATATCGAGGACCATCATTTCGCCACCGCGCCCGCGGCAGGCGCTGTAGCGGCGCCGCAGGTCGATGCGGAGCCTGAGCTCGCAGCGGCCTTCGATGATGATCTCGGCCAGGCGGTCGCCAGTTCGCTCGAAGACGTCTCTCCGCTCGACGACGATCTGCCGATGGACGACGAGCTTGCCGCGTCGCTCGATCGGGAATTCCAGCTCGGCGATCATGCCGTCGAGGCAGTCGACCATCGTGCCGCAGAGGTTGCAGCGCCGGCGGTCGAAACCGCGTTCGAGGACGATTTCGATAATGCTGTTTCCCTGTCGCTCGAGGATGAACTGACGCTCGACGACCACGCGTCCGCTGATGACTACGTCGCTCTGGCCGTTGCCGAACATCCGGCGCCTGTTCAGGCTGTTGCCGACCAAGCGATTTCAGAGGAGGACTTTTCTGGTCACTTCGACGAGGCGATGGCCGATGTCGACACGGATATCGAGGCGCAGGCGGAACACCCGGCTGAAATCGATGAGCCGCTGACCGTCGAACAGCCTGCCGACGCTGCTTATGCCGCCGACAC
>NZ_RZOT01000618.1:0-3294 GCF_003999085.1 Mesorhizobium sp. M4A.F.Ca.ET.090.04.2.1 | reverse complement strand
GAATAAGGCCTCGTAAGCGCCGCGTAAACCTAGACGCGGCTCGTCCATATTTCCCCCCAGGCTCCCAATTCAGATTGTGACACACTGTGCATTAGTTGTGAAGTTTTCCTCTGCGAGCAGGCCGCCTAGAGGGCGAGAGCGGACTTTTCGACAATAGGAACGATTTCGAAGACAATTTCGACGGCCTCGGCAGGCCGCTTGCACGGTCGTCGTTCAGCTTCCCCGAACTATCTTCGCGGAACGATTCCCAATGGCAGCTATTAGCGCGACTACGACCTGGAGCATGGTCATCGGCAACGACTACTTCCTGGGAGGAGACAATTTGCGTCTATGGCCGACGTGGGCGCATTGCGGACCAACAGCGTTGGGCCGGATGCGACCGGAAGCTTCAGGAGAAAAAGACCTCCTAGGCGGATAGTTCCACGTCGCCGTGTCCGGCTTATAGCGGACATTCGGCAATTTGGCAGCGAATGACCACATTGTGACAATCTTGCCGAAGACGAACGTCTAACCTAAACCCCCATCCAGGACATCAACCAAATTGGAGCCACTGTTTGGGACCGGGCGTAGTTGCGACGTTTGCCCTATCCGGACGTGTGAGCAAATGCCGTGGGCAACCGTGATGCGTGCATTTTTTCGTTCGGTTGCTGCGATGATCGTGATGTCCAGCCTGGCAGGTTGCACCAGCATTTCTTACTACGCACAATCCTTGAAGGGTCACGTGGAGATCATGGCGGCGCGCCAGGATGTCGAAGAGCTGATCGACGATCCTTCGATCCCTGGGACATTACGCGCTCGAATGGAATCGGCGAGCGCCATCCGACAGTTTGCGATAGATGAACTAGCGCTTCCAGACAACAATAGCTACCGCAGCCATGTCAACGTTGGTCGGGACGCCGTGACATGGGCCGTCTTCGCAGCGTCGGAATTCTCGCTGACGCCACGAACATGGTGCTTTCCGGTGTTCGGATGCGTTCCGTACCGAGGATACTTCTCCAAAAGGTCTGCGATTGAAACCGCTGTCGCACTTCAGAGGCAGGGCCTGGACGTCTATCTGACGGGCATCACTGCATTTTGCACGCTTGGCTGGTCAAGTGACCCGCTGCTAAGCACCATGCTCAGCCAAGATGAAACGTATCTTGCAGGGCTCGTGTTCCATGAATTGGCCCACCTCACGTCACGCCGCGCTGCCGAAAATAAGCCTGCATCACCTTGCGGCTCGAACGGTTGTTCTGCGCCAGCCTGGTCGGATCGAGCACCGCCTGTTCTATCCCCTCTCGCGTCAGCGCCGCTTTGAGCGCCGCGATATTTGCATCGATGTCGGCATTGTTCGCCCGGAGCGATGCATAGATGCTGTCGGTCGCCTCGGCCACGGTCGGCTCGCTCACGGGTGTACTCCTTCGGCTGTTCGGGCGGCGGCTTAACACAGATCAGCGGCTTCGCCATACCGATAAGACGGCTGATGGGCGGCAACAGTATCCCCTGGGACTTAAAAGGGATACCGATGACGCGCGCCAACGGCTCGCTGCTTTCGGGAAATGGTGTCGCCCGTGGTGAACGGCCGATATGGCGGCCCGTTACTGTCGCCTACCTGGGCCGGAACCAGACTCGCGGACTGTTTACGCCCATTGACTCCCGGAGGTCAGGCGCGCGACCCGGATCAGGATTCGGGCCAGTGCGGTCGTAGTGGGCAGGAGCAGCGAAAGAATCTTTTTTCGCTGAATCAGCGCAGAAGTCCGTCACTCTCGAATTCGTCCCAGCCCTTCAGTTTCTGACGTGACACCTCGTCCCGAGTGCTGTCAGGCGCAGACGCGGCCCTGCGGCCGCTCTTTTGCGCACGCTTCAGGGCGGCCTTTCCGGCGGCCCGCCGCCTATTCTCTGCAGCAGCTATCGCGTCGTCCTCGCGCCAGACCGTAACCAAGTCGCGATCGAGCACGTCCTCGATGTGACGTGGGTCAAACACGTGAAAAGTTACCTTCCTTGCGCGACCACGAAGTTTCACCGTACGTGTGCCTGTGCTTTGCAAGCGGCCGTCCTTGAGCCACCGGTGCCGCTCTGCCGAAGAGATCGTCAGGATGTCTTCGACTTCACGGGGAATTACGGGCAGGCCTTCGATGCCTTCCAGCGTTTTGGACACAATCGCCGACGCAGTCCGGAAATCGCCATAGGCGCCTTCCGGCATGCGCAAGGTGAGCACCCCGACCTCGATACCGAGCAGCTTTTTCGCCGCCAAAGGCAGGTGGGCTCGCACTTCGCGAACGATCCCTCTGGCTCGGACCGATGACCCAAGCGTGGCCGCAGACGGGAGCGTCCACCCTTCGATCAAATTCGCAGCTGCATCCATTTTCTGGCGTGTGGACATGGGCCTTAGATAGGTCTCCCATCATGTCGGCTTCAACAAGTGTGGAATCAGCTAGCGCGGCGCTCCGGCACTGGCCTTGAACCATGCCTTGTTCCAGCCCTCGCTAGATCGCAGCGCTCTCGGCCTTCGTCGGATCACCCATTCCGCCTTCAGGCCGCCAGGTTCCCCAGGGATGTCCGCTTCGGGAGAGCGGCAACGCAGGCCTCAACGGCCGCTATGCAGCGTAAACCGGACGTTCGCGATACGTGCCGGACAGCTGGCTGCCCGCATCTGATTGAGTTTACCCGCGCGTTCCGGCGTTCTCAATTTTTTCCAGATAATCTGCCCACCACTGCATCATCTTGACGCGCTCTTCCCAGTGCTCCGCCCGGGCATAGGCGCGCCGAACGTCGTTATTTTCAATATGAGCCAGCTGTCGCTCTACGGCGTCTGGATGCCACTTGCCGCATTCGTTCAACAGAGTTGATGCCGTTGCTCGGAAGCCATGGGCCGTTGCTTCATTCTTGCTGTAACCCATGCGACGCAGGGCGGCGTTGAGTGTATTGTCGGAAATCGGACGAGAAGGCGATCGCACGCTTGGAAACAGCAGCGTCCCAGCGCCGGAGATTTTTTTAAGCTCGGCCAGGATATCCAAAGCCTGCGTTGAAAGAGGAACGCGGTGCGGTCGTCGCATTTTCATTCGCGCTTCCGGGATAGTCCATACCGAACTTTCGAAGTCGAACTCCCCCCATTCGGCAGCGCGAAGCTCACCGGGGCGGGGAAACAGCAGCGCCATCAACCTCAGAGCCGCTCGGGTTGCGGGCTGTCCGTCGAATGTCTCGATCGCACGCAGCAAGCCGCCGAATGCCTTCGGATCGGTAATGGCGGCACGCGGCGTGACCGTTGGCCTGATGAGAGCGCCCCTCAGCGCGGACGTGGGGTCAGTGTCGGCG
>NZ_RZOT01000617.1:0-3300 GCF_003999085.1 Mesorhizobium sp. M4A.F.Ca.ET.090.04.2.1 | reverse complement strand
CGGGGCGGCCCGAGCCGGTGCCGACCCCATTGGCGTTGAAGGCGATGGCGAAGGCCGGCCGGCGCGCATGGTCCTTGAGGCGTGAGGCGAGCAGGCCGACGATGCCCGGATGCCAGGTCTGGCTGGCGGTGACGACGATGGCCGGGCCATTGCCGCCGGCAAGCTCGGCATCGGCCTCGGTGCGCGCCTCGGCCAGCATCTCCAGCTCCATCTGCTGGCGCTCCTGGTTCAGCCGGTCTAGCGTCTCGGCGATCGTGCCGGCCTCGACCGGATCGTCGGTGGCAAGCAGGCGGCTGCCGAGCGCGGCATCGCCGATGCGCCCCCCGGCATTGATGCGCGGCCCGATCAGGTAGGCGAGGTGAAAGGTGCTGATCGGCTCGCCGATGCGCGACACCCGGGAAAGGGCTGCCAACCCCTCGCTTCTCTGCTGGCGCGCCACCTGCAACCCCTTGACCACGAAGGCGCGGTTGACGCCGGTGAGCGGCACCACGTCGCAGACGGTCGCCAGCGCCACCAGGTCGAGCAGCGACAGCAGGTCCGGCGGGGCGGCCTCCGACAGCCGGCTTCGCAGGATCTTCGCCGTCTGCACCAGGCAGAGGAAGACGACGCCGGCGGCGCAAAGATGACCCTGCCCCGAGAGATCGTCCTCGCGGTTGGGATTGACCACAGCATTCGCCACCGGCAGCGGGCCGCCGACCTGATGGTGGTCGAGCACCACGACATCGGCGCCGGCCTGCTTGGCCGCGTCGATCGAAGTGGCGCTGTTGGTGCCGCAGTCGACCGTGACGATCAGCTTGGCGCCGCGCGAGATGAGGTCGCGCATGGCTTCCGGATTGGGACCGTACCCCTCGAAGATACGGTCGGGTATGTAGATTTCCGACGGCACCGAGAAATGCGCGAGGAATCGCTTGAGCAGCGCCGACGAGGCCGCGCCGTCGACATCGTAGTCGCCGAAGATCGCCACCTTCTCCTTGGCGATGATCGCCTCCGCGATGCGGGAGGCGGCCTTGTCCATATCGGTGAGCGAGGCCGGGTTCGGCAGCAGGTCGCGGATCGTCGGGTCGAGGAAGCGCTCTGTCTGCTCCGCGCTGACGCCGCGCCCGGCCAACACCCTTGCCACGATGTCCGGGACGCCATGGCCCTGCGCGATGGCGAGCGCCGTCATGTCCTGCCGTTCAGTCAGCCGATGCTCCCACGAGACACCGGTCGCCGATTGCCTGACATCCAGGAAAAGCCGTCTTTCGCCCGTCATGCGACGCGCCGTCCGCATATTTTCATAGTGCCGATACTAATATGCGACGGCCAATCGGGACGGAATCAAAACTTTTCCAGATCCTGGTGACGCGCTTTGATCTCGCGCACCGTCCGCGACGACGAGCGCAGCACGATCGTGTGCGTGGTGATGTAGGTGCGGCCGAACTTGACGCCGTCGAGCATGTTGCCGTCGGTGACGCCGGTCGCCGCGAACAGCACGTCGCCGCGCGCCATGTCCTTCGCCTGGTAGACCCGCTTCGGGTCGGCAATGCCCATCTTGGCCGCGCGCGCCACCTTCTCCGGCGTATCGAGGATCAGCCGCCCCTGCATCTGGCCACCGGTGCAGCGCAACGCCGCCGCCGCCAACACGCCTTCCGGAGCGCCGCCGGTGCCGAGATAGATGTCGATGCCGGTCTCGTCGGGGTCCGTGGTGTGGATGACGCCGGCGACATCGCCGTCGCCGATCAGCCTTATCGCCGCGCCGGTCGCGCGCACCGCGTCGATCAATTTGGCGTGGCGTGGGCGGTCGAGGATGCAAGCGGTGATGTCGGACACCGCGACACCCTTGGCCTTGGCCAGGCTGGCGATGTTTTCGGCCGGCGTCGCGTCGATGTCGATGACGCCGTCGGCATAGCCCGGCCCGATGGCGATCTTGTCCATATAGACGTCGGGCGCGAATAGCAGGCTGCCCTTTTCCGCGATGGCGATGACGGCAAGCGCATTGGGCAGGTTCTTGGCGCAGATCGTCGTGCCTTCGAGCGGATCGAGCGCGATATCGACCGCCGGACCTATGCCGGTACCGACCTCCTCGCCGATATAGAGCATCGGCGCCTCGTCGCGCTCGCCCTCGCCGATCACCACCGTGCCCTTGATAGCCAGCCGGTTCAGCTCCTGGCGCATGGCGTCGACCGCGACCTGGTCGGCCGCCTTCTCGTCGCCCCGCCCGCGCAGCCTGGCAGCCGCCACCGCCGCCCGCTCGGTGACGCGCACCAGTTCCATGGTGAGTATCCGGTCAAGGCCGGCGACAATGTTCTGGGCCACGTTCATCTGTGGGAAATCCTCGTTGACGCGAGCGGTCGTATCTTGAGTCGCTCTAACACTTGTTTTGAGCAATTCGGCGGGGAAAACCGCTGCGCAGTTTTCCTGGAATTGCTCCCGCCTCCCGCAGAGGCGCGTTTCTTGTGTCAAAGCTCCGTGACAACGGCAAGACTTGGCCGGGGATTTTTTGAAATCCCAGCAATATCAATCGATTGAAGGCGAAGTTGGTCCGAACTATTCGGCCCGTTCGATGCGGATCACCTGCGGCTTGTCAGTCAGGTGGCCATCCTTGGTGATGCCCTCGACGGCCTTGCGCACCGCTGCTTCCGTCGTCTCGTGGGTGACGAGGATGACCGTCTTCTGCGCGTGTGTTTCCGGGCCTGCGGCCTGCTGGACGATCGATTCCAGCGAGATGTCGTTGTCGGCCATGCGCTTGGCGATCGCGGCGAAGACGCCGATGCGGTCATGCACGGTGAGCCGGATGAAATAGCCGCCGGCATGGCTGCGCATCTGGGCCCGCTTGTACGGCCTCAGCTCCTTCGCCGGGCGGCCGAAGACCGGTCCGTGCTGGAAGCCCGGCCGGCTCTTGGCGATGTCGGCGATATCGCCGATCACCGCCGAAGCGGTGGCGTTGCCGCCCGCACCTGGGCCGGAAAGCAGAAGCTCGCCCAGAATGTCGGTCTCGATCGCCACCGCGTTGGTGACGCCGTGCACCTGCGCGATGACGGAAGCCGTCGGCACCATGGTCGGGTGCACGCGCTGCTCGATGCCGCTCTCGGTGCGCTGCGCGACGCCGAGCAGCTTGATGCGATAGCCGAGGTCCCCGGCCGCGCGGATGTCGGCTTGGGTGATGTTGGAGATGCCTTCCATATAGATGTCGTTGGCGGCGATCCTCGTGCCGAAGGCAAGGCTGGTCAGGATCGACAGCTTGTGCGCCGTGTCGTGGCCCTCGATATCGAAGGTCGGATCGGCCTCGGCATAGCCGAGCCTTTGCGCATCCTTGAGGAC
>NZ_RZOT01000616.1:0-3326 GCF_003999085.1 Mesorhizobium sp. M4A.F.Ca.ET.090.04.2.1 | reverse complement strand
GAGCTGGGTCGGGCATTGGGCGATGTCGAAATTGGCTGGATCGGCGGTGCCGGTGACCATGGCATGGCGCAGCAGCACGATATGGCCGCCGTCACGCAACAGTGCCCAGCCGGCATCCGTCGCATGCGCCGCGGCTGGGGCGACGAGCAGCATCAGCGCCAGCAGAAATCGAACCATCGGCCATCCTTCTTGCGTCCACCGGCGATGACGGCGGTGTGCGCATATAGGGACCGCAAAGCCGGCTGAAAGACAAGCACGGGCTATTTCTTCGCTAGTTGCTGCTTCACCAGCTCGATCTTCTTGTCGGTGAGCGGGATCGGGATGGTGTAGCCGGCTTCGGCAAAACCCTGCTTGGCGTTCTCGAAGAACTCGATCGCTTTCATATATTCGGCGTCGCCGCCGCCTTGGCTGGCGCGGTTCCAATGGACGTCGCCGAGATTGTTCTGAGCGAAGGCCCATTGCAGCGGTTGGCTCTCACGGGTGAACACCTTGAGTGTCGCCTGGAAGGCGGCTTCGGCCTCGTCCAGATATTTGCCGCTGCGTTCGAGCGTGCCGAGATTGAGCAGGCTCATGCCGATGCCGTTCTGCGCGTTTGCCCAGTCGACGGGCGCGGTTTCGAAGGTCTGCACCTCGAGCGCGGCCCGGCGCGCGGCGACCGACTCGGCCAGGGACTTGGTATCGCCTTCGGCCATGCTCAGCCAATGCAGCGCCGAGCCGAGGCCGGCCTGGGCCAGCGCCCATTGCCGCGGCGTCGTCTCGCGCTTGTATTCTCGCAACGCGTCGCGATAGGCCATCGCCGCATCCCTGTAGTGTTCCGGCTTGTCGGACAGGCCGCCGAGCAATTGCAGCGTGTTGCCGAGATTGTAGGCGGTCATCGCCCAGTCGAGCGGAAAGGCGCGCCTGGTGTAGATGCGCCGCGCCGCCCGGAAGGCGGCAACCGACTGCTCCAGTCTCGCCGGATCGCGGGCGCGCTGGCCGAGCGTCTGGTAGACCGACCCGAGATTGTTCTGGGTGGAAGCCCAGTCCATCGGGAAACGCTTGCGGGTGAAGACGGTCAGCGCATCGCCATAGGCCGTCGCCGCTTCTTCGAGCTCGCCAGTGCCGAGATCGAAGCGGGCGGCGCTGCTCAGCGCGTTGCCGAGATTGAGCCGGCTGGTCGCCCAGGAAACCGGGAAGGTCTCGCGCGTGCGGATCTCGAGCGCGGCGCGGAAGGCCGCGGCCGCCTCGGTGATCTTCGCCTGATCGTTGCGCTGCGTGCCCAGCGACACCAGCGTGTTGCCGAGATTGTTCTCAACCATCGCCCACTGCGCCGGCGACTTCTCGCGCGTATATTCCTGCAGCGCCAGCCGATAGGCGGCCTCGGCCTCGGTGAGGCGTTCACCGCCGGGCTCCCGCTCCGAGAGCGCATAGAGCGCCAGGCCGAGATTGTTCTGCGAGGCCGCCCAGTCGAGCGGCACTTTCTCGCGCGGGCGCTTCACCAGCGTCGCGCGCATGGCGGCAACCGCCTCGTTCAAGTGCTTGGGGTCGCTCTCGCGCTCGCCGATCTTCAACAGCACATTGGCGAGATTGTTCTGGGCCGCGGCCCAATTGAGATCGTCCTTCTCGCGCTCGAAGACGGCAAGCGAGTCACGGAAGATCTGGGCTGCCGCTTCAAGCCTGGTCGTGTCGGTCTCGCGTTCGCCGATCGTCTGCAGCACCACCGCCATGTTGTTGCGGGTGATCGCCCAGTCGCGGTTCTGTTCGCCGTTGGGAATGAAGTTCAGGATTATCCGGTAGGCGTCGATGGCCTGTTGCAGCGCCTGTTTGTCGCCGGTGGCGGCACCGTGGGCGTTGAGCGCCTCGGCCTCCTGGTTCTTGTAGTTCCAGCGCAGCTTGTCGTCCCATTTCTCGACTAGCGCGAGGGCCTTGCCGTAGTCGCTCGCCGCCGATTTGTAGTCGAAGACCAGGGCGGAGGAGTCGGCGCGCCTGGCATAGATGGCGGCGTCTGCGAGCCGCTTCTGCTTGACCAGTTCCTCCGCCTGGTCGACGGCGCCGCTGGTCTGCTCGACCCGGGCCACCGCCTCGTCGAGGAACTTTCGCGCACTGACGATGGCGCCCTGGCCGATCGCCTTGTCGGCCGAGGCGACGAGGCGCTTGATCTCGGGGTCGTCGGTGCTGAGCGCGTCGCGCTCTGACAGCATCTTCTTCAGCCGCTCGGCCTGGGCATCGAGGAGCTTTTCCAGGTCCGTTGGATCCTCTGGTATCTTCTCCGTGCCCAGCGCCTTGAGCACGCCATAGAGCGCGTCGAGCGGCACGCCGTCCTGCTGCGAAGCCAGTTCCACTTGCGAGCGCTTCGGATCGGGCAGGTCGGCGATGGTCAAAAGCAGTTGCCGCCGCTCGCCGGTGATCAGCCCGTCATCGCCGGTCGGCTCCTGCGGCGCGACGCCGAAATAGAGCAATCTGCGCAGGCTTTCATTGACCCAGGGTCGCTGCCGCGCCTTGGTGTCGAGATAGACCTCCTCGGTCACCATGCGCATGACCGATCCGAATTCGGTGCCCTTCATCGCGGCGAGGTGGCGCAGCAGCGCCGCCGCATAGGGGCTGTTCTCGCCGGCGGCGCCATCGAGCGCCGGGCGTCCCGGCTCGGCGGCGAAGCCGACCACGGTTCCGAGGTTTTCCGTCGCCGGCGCGCTGCCGAGCGCCTTGGCGCCGCGCAACGGTTCCAGCCCGCCGGCGCCGATCGGCGAGGCCGAGGCGGTCGGCGCGCGGCGCAACTCCGCGCCGGGCGGGAACGGATTGGTGCGGCAGGCATCGAGCAGCATGATCGTCACCGGCACCGTCTTCTTCAGATCGTCCATGACGGCGGAGATCGGCACCAGCGCATTGTCGGCGTCCTTCAGCGAGGACATATCGGCATCGACCGGGACCAGGTAGTTCACGCCGCCGGCCTCGATGCCGTGACCGGAATAATAGATGAAGGCGACATCGGCGCCTTCGGCATCCTCGACGAAGCGCTCAAGGTCGCGCTTCAGTTTCGCGGCATCGCGATCGGTGACGCTGCGGGCATCGAAGCCGAGGTCGGTCAGCATCTTGGCCATGTCGCGGGCGTCATTGGCCGGGTTTGGCAGGGTGGCGATGTGCTCGTACGCCGATTGGCCGACGATGAGGGCGACGCCCTTGAGGTTCTCCGCGCCTTTGGCCAGCGTCGCGACAAGGCAGAGCAAGCCGGCGACGAAAACCGTCAGGCATGCCCTTGCCGAAAGGTGATGGTTCGAGCCCTCGACCAGACCCATTCGCCGCGTATCCCCCTGACGATCCCAAGCCTCTATAACGCTGCCAGCCGACCT
>NZ_RZOT01000615.1:0-3330 GCF_003999085.1 Mesorhizobium sp. M4A.F.Ca.ET.090.04.2.1 | reverse complement strand
CCTTTTTGGTTGCCATTATATTTTTAGCATTTTCGTCAATAAGCAAAGTGTATTTTCCGATCCGGTATGCTTTTTACGCCATTAATATGGCGATTTTGTATTCTTCGTACTTATTCCTACTATTCGTGACCTGATCAGTCCCGCGCTTCGACCGCCCCACGCCACCCGGTGACATAGGCCGCCCAGATGGGATCAGTTTGCGGTTCTATTGTCTCGACCTTGCTGTGCGCGGGCGTCTCTTTGGATGCCAGAAGTGCTGCGCCGATGCTGGTGCCGGTGGCGGCCTCGGAGGCGATGACCGTGCGCCCCGTCGCGGCCGCCAGCATGCCGGTAAAGAGGCGGTTGCGGGCAAAGGGTCCTTCCACGGTTGTCGGCCCGTCGCCACCGATCAGCTCGAGGCAGGCCGCGGTCATCAGCGCCAGATAGAAGGAGATGGCGACGAAGCGCTCGCCGCCGCTCGTTCCGTCGGCATTGAGCCATTGCGCTTGCCGCAGCGGGAACGGCCCCGATCCCTGCTGGGTCGAGGGCAGAAGCAGCGTCCTGCCCGCCAGCACGGCGGCGATATCGTCCTCGCTCCAGTCCTGCGACTGACCGTCGGTCAGCAGCGAGAACTCGCGCCCGCCCATGAAGCGAGCCGAAGGCACGGGATCGCCGAGCGCGTTGACGTTGACCAGCGTGTCTCGGGCCGGATCGAGCTCGACCTTGCCGCCGCCGACCGCCATCGAAACCACCCAGGTGCCGGTCGAGACGACAGAGAAGGGCGGCCGGTCGGACAAGAGATGCGGCAGCAGCGAGGCGTTGGAATCGTGCAGCCCGCAGTACACCGGCGTTTGCGGGTCGAGCCCGGTCTGCTGAGCGAGTGCGGGCAGGATCGGGCCGAGCCGGTCCTTCGCCGGCCGCACCGGCGCCAGCAGCCGGCGCCAGCCCATCTTGTCCACCAGCGTCGAGTAGTCGGACTTCCACGGGTTCCAGAGGTCGGTGTGGCAGCCGAGTGATGTCACCTCATTGGCAGTCACGCCAGTCAGCCGCTGCGCCCAGTATTGCGGGTACATCAGGATCGCGGCCGCCTTGGAAAATTCTGCTGGAAAACGCCTCTGCTGCCAAAGGAGCTGCGCGCCGATGTTCAGGCCGGCCGGCAGGCGCGGCGTGCCTGTCTCGACAAAGGGCGGACGGATGAGGTCATAGTCCTCGGCGAAGTCGTCTGGTCCCGAAAATTCATAGTCGAGCACCGGCAGCGCCAGGCCTCCGTCGGCGTCGACCAGCACCGCCGTCGCGCCATGGGTGGTGATCGAGATGGCGTCGATGCGCTGCTCGCGGTGGAGTTCGGCGAGGCTATCGAGGATGAACGTCGACAGCCACTCGATGTCGTGATGCGGGTAGGGGCCGTCAGTGAGGGGCGCGTTGGCGCTGCGGCGCAGCGCCGTCTCGCGCAGGGTCGCGAGATCGACCAGCGCCACCTTGGCGTTGGTCTTGCCGATATCGATGACGGCGACGTGGCGGATCATGCCATATGGAACACGGTTTCCAGCGGCACCGCCACCGGCTCGTTATCGGCCCTGGTTTCCATCACATCGGCCATGTGCGCCCACCAGCGCTGCATCACCGGATGGCTGGGTAGCTCGGCCATGCCGTGGCTATCGCTGCGCCACAGCACTCCGAACAGGATGTTGGTTTCCTCGTCGAGATGGATCGAGTAATCGGAGACACCGGCCTGCTTCAAAAGCGCCACCAGCTCAGGCCAGATCTCGTCGTGGCGGTGCTTGTACTCGGCCTTCATGCCGGGATTGAGCTTCATCTTGAAGGCGTATTTTTCCATCACGCGAAGCGTCCCTCGCGCAGGCGCCGCCAGACGATGGGCAGCGCAATGACGATGATCAGCAAGAGGCCGATGAAGATCGACATGACGATGCCCGGCACGTTGAGCAGCCCGAGCCCAAAAGTCACCAGCCCCATGATGAAGGCGGCGAGCACGACGCCCAGGATGCTGCCGGCGCCGCCGAGGATCGAGACGCCGCCCAGCACCACCATGGTGATCGCTTCCAGTTCATAGCCTTGCGCGATCGACGGCCTTGTCGAGCCGAGCCGCGAGGTGATCAGCACCGAGGCGATGCCGGACATCAGCCCGGTCAGGCAAAACAAGATGAACTTGATGCGGTCGACGCGCACGCCGGAGAACTGGCAGGCGACCGGATTGTTGCCGATGGCAAAGACGCGGCGGCCGAAGCTCGTGCGATGCAGCACGAACCAGTAGATGAGCGCGGCGACGAGGAACAGCGCCAGTTCGAACGAGAAAACCCACCAGACATAGCCCTGGCCGAAGAAGGCGAAGCTCTCCGGATAGCCCTTGTAGGCCTGGTCGCCGAGGATGATGAAGGCGATGCCGCGGAACAGGCTCATCGTGCCGATGGTGACGACGATGGAAGGCAGGCCTAGCCGCGTGACCAGCAGCCCGTTGAAGGCGCCGCAGCCGAGCCCGACAACGATGCCGATGGCCACCAGCACCGGCGTTCCGGCGCCGGCCTGCACCGCCATCCCCATCATCGTCGAGGCGAGCGCCACGATCGCCGCGACCGACAGGTCGATCTCGCCGGAAATGATCAACAGCGCCATGGCGAGCGCGATCAGCGCCTTTTCGGTGAAGTTGAAGGTCAGGTCCGACAGCGACCACGGGTCGAGGAAATAGGGCGAGGCGAAGCTGTTGACCGTGAAGATGAGAACCGCGATGACGACGAGCAGCGCCTCCCAGGAAAAGATCGCGGACGAGAGCGGCTTGTCGAGCCGGTCGGGGATGTGGCGCGGGTGAGGGGCGTCGGTCATGCCGCTTCCGCCTTTCTGAGGATGATCCGGCCCTGCCGGCGCTCACCGCGCGCATTCAGCACCACGGCCAGGATGATGGCGCTGCCCGATATCGCCATCTGCCAGAAGGGCGAGATGTTGATGACCGGCAGCGCGTTGGAGATGATGCCGAGAAACAGCGCGCCGAGCACCGCGCCGCCGACCGAGCCGATGCCGCCGGCGATCGAGATGCCGCCGATGACGCAGGCGGCGATGATGTTGAGCTCATAGCCGTTGGCGACCTCGACCGAAGCGATCACATAGCGCGAGATCCACAGATAGCCGGCGAGCCCGCCGATCATGCCGGAAATGCAGAAGACGATGAATTTTGTCCGGCCGACATCGATGCCGGCGTAGACCGATGCGGTCGGGTTGACGCCGATGGCATAGATCGAGCGGCCGGATTCTATAGCTAAATTGACTTGCGATCGGAGCGGAACGTAACCTCAACCCAGAAATTTTGAATCCAGTTGGATGCCTAGATGAGAATACTTG
>NZ_RZOT01000614.1:0-3338 GCF_003999085.1 Mesorhizobium sp. M4A.F.Ca.ET.090.04.2.1 | reverse complement strand
ATGCGGAAGTCAATCAAAGGATCTAGATCGGCCTTGCGTCCGGCGAACAACGAGCGTCAGCGTTGGCCGAACAAGCGCCCATCGATGGTGACGAGGCCCAGCCCGATCAATGCCATGCCGCCCATTTCGAACAGCTCGAGCCGCTCTCCCAGGAACAGGAAACCGAGTAGCATGGCGCTAACCGGCACGATGAGCGTGACCAGCGAGGCGTTGGTGGCGCCGGCCGAGGCGACAAGGATGAAATAGAGAATGTAGGCGAAGGCGGTGGAGAGCAGCGCCAGCCCCAGCACCGCCGCCCAGACAGGTGGCGAGGCCGCAAACAAACCGCCTGGACCATGGGCGAGGAGCACGACCGGGATCATGATGATGGTCGAGGCGGTCAATTGTCCGGTGGCGATGACCGGCGATGGCACGCCCTTGAAGCGGCGGGCGATCATCAGCGCGATAGCGTAGGACAGCGAGGCGCCGATCAGCGCGAATTTCGCCCAGACCGGACCGCCGAGCCCGGCAAGCAGGCCGGGACCGATCATCACCGCCGTGCCGGCGATGCCGAGCGCAATGCCGGCAAGCTTGTTCCAGGACAGTTTCTCGTCAGATGTCAGCGCATTGGCGAGGACCAGGGTCCAGAACGGCGTGGTGGCGTTGAGCACCGAGGCGATACCGGCGCCAAGTTCTGTCTGGCCGGCGAAGATCAGCGAGAAAGGGACGACATTGTTGGCAAGCGCCAGCAGGAATAACAGGCCTGCGTGCGGGCGGGCGAGGCGGAAGGAAGGGCCGCGCACCGCCAGATAGAGCTGGAGCGCTGCCGCCGCGATGGCGACACGAAACAGCACCAGCACCAGGGGCGAAAGTTCCGAGACGGCGATGCGGGCGAAGAAGAACGACCCGCCCCAGATCGCGCCGAGCAAAAGCAGCTGTCCCCAATCGGCAAGCGTCATCGGGCCGCGAGCCGTGGCGGTGGCTGCTGCTGTTGCCATATGCTTGCCCTCCCGGACCGTCGGAATGCCAATCCTGTCGAATGTCCTGTTCAAGCCATATGCGGTTCCGAAGCAAGGGCCACCCGAAACCTGGCGGCTGGCCTAGCTCTTCCCACAACCGGCTTAGCTCAGCAGCCGTAACAGGCCGAGACACAGAATTGTTTTCTTTGGCCGCTAGCTTGGATTAATTGTGCGCAGCCTAGTTTGAGGGATTCGTCCATGCAGCGATTCGAGAATGCCCGCGAGGCGGCGCTGGCGCTTCGTCCGGACGATCCGGTCTATTGTTTTCGCCCGCAGGTGCTGAGGGCCGACGCCCTGCAGTTCATGGGCATGTTTCCCGGCAAGACGGCCTATGCAGTCAAGACCAATGGCGAGCAGATCGTGCTGAAGGCGCTGGCCGAGGCTGGCGTCACCGCTTTCGACGTGGCTTCGCCCGGCGAGTTCGCCGCCGTGCGCGCCGTCTCCCCCGATGCCGAGATGCTCTACATGCATCCGATCAAAGCGCAGTCTGACATCAAGCTGGCGCTGGAGAAATACGGCATCCGCGTCATCTCGCTCGACCATGAGGACGAGATCACCAAGCTGACCAGGGTGGTGCGGGCGCTCGACATCGATCCTGGCGCCATCACTGTCTTTGTGCGCATTCAGACAAAGGGATCGGCCGCCTACGAACTGTCGAAGAAGTTCGGCGCCGGGCCGGCCAATGCGGTGGAACTCGCCGAGCGGCTCAACCGCACCGGCTACAAGGTCGGGCTCTGCTTCCATGTCGGCAGCCAGATCGAGGACCCGGACACCTATGAGCGGGCGCTGGCCTCGGCAGACTGGGTGCGCAACCGACTGACCTTCGACATTGCCGGGCTCGATGTCGGTGGCGGCTTTCCGGCCGAGTATGGCCATGATCCCAACCGCAAGCAGGTCGAAATGCCATCGCTCGGCCAGATCATGTCGCGGCTGTCGGGCGACATCAAGGAATACCAGTTCGACCAGATGCCGCTGGTGGCGGAGCCCGGACGGGTGATCGTTGCGCGCTGCCTGTCGCTGATCGTGCGCGTGCTCTTGCGCAAGGGCAAGCGGCTCTACATCAATGACGGTATCTGGGCATCGTTGTCGGATTCATGGACGGGCAAGATCACGCTACCGGCGCGCTTCATCCCGGATCCGGCGATCCGTTCGCGCAACGGCGAAGAGAAGAACATCGTGCCGTTCAAGGTCTGCGGCGCGACCTGCGATTCCGTCGACATCCTGTCCAGACCATTCTGGCTGCCGGAAACGGTCGACACCGGCGACTGGATCGAGATCGGCCATATCGGGGCTTACTCATTGTCGCTGCGGACCCGCTTCAACGGCTTCTTCCCCGACACTTTCGTCGAGGTGACGACACCGTTCGACGAGGGCGATGCGCCGCAGGGTTTCGCGAGTTTGGAGACGATGGCGGATTGAAATCCGTTGGAGATGGCCTACCAGCCGATCATTCTTACGAAATTGTCAAATTTCTCGATGCCCAGTGGCGCAGGATAGCGTCTGCTGAATTCGGCCGCCTTGAAGGGCTTTGAAAAGTAGGTGAACTTCCACTCACGACGGTCGGGGAGGTAGTCAACGCGCAGGTTTTCGCGGTTGAATTCAATGGGATTGTTCACGCTGATGACCAACGTGTGCATCGAAGTGAAAGCGTGGAATCTGCCCTCCGCATAGGCAGAACGGATGTGGCGAATGAGATCGACCAAAGGCTGTTGATCGAACGATTCTTGGATAAGTGAAGCGTAGAATGCCTCGATGTCAGCCCACGGTTTCGGAGACGCGGTAATCGGCGTGTAGCCGTTCTTCGGGTCGAAGCCGCTCATACATTGCTTTCAACGTGCTCGCGCCAACGACTACAGCCTCGCCAAAAGCTCCGGCGTGGGCCAACCGTCCACCGGGAGGCCAAGCCGCATCTGTTCCTTGCGGATTGCCTCGCGGGTGTTGGTGCCGAGGATGCCGTCGACTGTGCCGACATCGTAGCCTTTGGCTTCGAGCTTCGTCTGCAGCGCCTTCATCTGATCGCCGCTGAGGCCGGGTTCGGGATCGCGTGGATCGAGTTGTGGGGCGCCCGCCAGCCGGGCGGCAAGGTTGGCCGCGGTCAGCGCGTAGGTGAAGGACTGGTTCCATTCGAGATAGACGTCGAAATTGTCGTAGGTGAGGAAGGCCGGTCCCTTGCGGCCCATCGGCAGCGCCAGTCCGGCCTTGAGGCCGTTGTCGATGAGCGGCGTGCCGTCCGGGTTGGTGACGCCCCAGGCGGCCCATTGCGGCAAAGGCAGCTTGTTGGTGCGGCCGGTCTGGTCCCAGGGCATGTCGTCGGGCGCCCGGACTTCCTCGATCCAGGGC
>NZ_RZOT01000613.1:0-3340 GCF_003999085.1 Mesorhizobium sp. M4A.F.Ca.ET.090.04.2.1 | reverse complement strand
GTTTTGTCCTTCGGGGAGGAAGTCGGCGCGGGTGCCGCGGTTGCGCGACTCCCACGTCTGGCCGCCGTCCCAGGTGTAGAACACGCCCGCGGACGAGATGCCCACCCAGATCTGCTCCTTGTCCCTGGGGTGCGTGACGATGGAATGAAGGATGAGGCCGGCGCCTCCCGGGGTCCAGTCCTTGCGGCTTGGGTGACGCTGCAGGCCCTCGATGTGGCTCCAGGTGGCGCCGTCGTCGTCGGAGCGAAACAGGCCGGCCGGCTGCACGCCGGCATAGAGGCTGCCGTTGCGCCTGGCGAGGCTCCATACCGCTTTGATCGGTTCCTCGCCAGCCTCGTAGGCCAAGCCCTCGCTGGAATGCGTCCAGGTCTCGCCAAGGTCGTCCGACTTCCAGACCGCCGGACCGAACCACTCGTTGCCGCCGGCGCCGTAGATCGCGCCGGTCTCGGGGTCGCCGACGACATGGTTCATAGGCCAGTGCTCGCAAAACGGACCGCGCAGCTTCCACGACCCGCGCTTGCCATTGCTCTCGGCGATGAAGGCGCCTTTTTTCGTGCCGATGAGGACCAGGACTTTTTCCGGCATTTTCTCCTCCCGTTGCATACCTACCATCAAGGACGGCGGAGCGCGGGCCTAGCCGACAGGGTCAGAGACTTTTTTGCAGTCTAACCCCGTCGAGGCCAAAGTGAGAAGATATGCCGCCGCAATTGCGGACGGAAAACCGCAACACACTTTTCCTGGAATGGCTCTCAACGCTTCTTTCCGAGGCCGAAGGTCGCCGCCAGCGCGCCGACCAGCACGACACCCTTGACGAAGTCCTGCGTGTAATAGGGGGCATTCAGCATGGTGAGGCCGTTGAGCAGCACGCCGACGAAGATGGCGCCGACGACGGTGCCGATCACATGCGGGCGGCGCTTGTCGAGCACGGCATAGCCGATCAACGAGGCGGCGACGGCGTCGAGCAGCAGCGAGTTGCCGGCCGAGACGTCGCCGCGGCCGACGCGCGAGGCGACGATGAGCCCGCCGAGCGATGCCAGCGCGCCCGAAATGACATAGGCCGAGAGGCGGTAGGCCTTGGTCGGCGCGCCGGAAAGATGCGCGGCCGTCTCGTTGCCGCCGATGGCGTAAAAGACGCGGCCCCAGCGCGTGCGCTCCATCAAGAACCAGGCAAGGAACGCGACGACCGCCATCACCACGACCGACATCGGAACCAGGTCGAAGAGCCGCGAGCGCCCGAGGATCAGGAAAGCCGGATCGTAGGCGCCGGGCACCGTCGAGCCGTCGGGAAGCACCATGCCGGCGGTGATCGAGCGGCCGCCAGTCGGGATCAGCTGCAGGCCAGCGAGCAGGAACATGGTCGCGAGCGTGGCGAGAAGATCCGGGACGCCGACGCGCACAATCAGCAGTCCGTTGGCCAGGCCGATCAAGGCGCCCATCAGCAGCACCAGCGCGATCGTCCCGGCGGCGTCCATCTGCCAGACGACCATGGCATAGCTCGCCGCCATCACCGAGGAGGCGGCGACGCTACCGACCGAAAGATCGAATCCATCCGCCGCCATGGTGATCGACACGCCAACGCCGAGGATGGCGACCACCGAAACCGCCTGCAGGATCGAGAACAGATTGGCCGAGCGGATGAAGGCCGGCTGCACATGCCAGAAGCCGATGACCATCAGGGCAAGCAGGACGAAGAGCGCGAATCGGCGGATCTCGCGCAGAAGCGAAGGACGTGGCGCGGCATGCGTTGTGGTCAGTTCGGTCATCTCGGGTCTCCGGCGGTCTCCTCTCCCTCGACCTTGTCGATCCGGTCGGTGAGCGAGCCATGGCCGTCTTCGGCCATATGAAGGGAATGGTTGCGCATGACGAGGATGCGGTCGGCAACCTCCAGCGCTTCCTCGGTATCGCTGGTCGCGATCAGGGTCGCCGAGCCGCTCTGGCTGCCGCGGATGGCGGCGATCAGGTCGGCGCGCGCGCCGACATCGACGCCTTGGAACGGTTCGTCGAGCAAGAGCAGCCGGCAAGGTGCCGCCTGCCAGCGGGCGAGCACGACCTTCTGCTGGTTGCCGCCGGAAAGTTCGTCCAACGTGTCGTCCGGTCCGCGCGCCTTGATGCCAAGCCGCACTATCGCCTCGGCGGAAACCTTTCGCTCGCGCTGGGTCCTGAGCAGGCCGCCTGGAAACCAGCGGCTGAGATGCGGCAGGGCGATGGTGCCGGCGATGGTGGCGCCGGGAACTTCCGGAGGCAGCAGCGATGATTGCCAGCGATCCTCGGCGGCCATGAAGACGCCCTTCTGGATCGACTGTCCTGGCCCGTTCGAAAGCCAGGGTTTTCCGTCGATCTCGAAATTGCCTTCGGCAAGGATTTCGAGGCCAAACAGCACGCGCAGCAGCCGGCTCTTGCCGGAACCAAGCGTGCCGATGATGGCGACGACCTCGCCCGAGCGGAGATCGAGGTCGAAGGGCTCGGCGCCAGCGACCAGCCTGGCACCCTTGACCGACAGGATCACCGGCGCGGTCGACGCCTTGTCGCGACGGGTGGCAGCTTCCAGCGGCCGGCCGATCATTGCGGCCACCGCCGCCGGGAAATCGATCGGCCTGGCAAAGGCGCCGACAATGCGGCCGCCGCGCATTACGACGGCGCGGTCGGCGATCGCGGCGAGATCGCCGAGCCGGTGCGAAATGTAGAGCACCGCCATGCCGCTTGCGCGCAACCGCCGGATGACGGCGAACAGCCGCTCGGCTTCGGTGGTCGAAAGGCTCGATGTCGGCTCATCGAGGATCAGGACGGAGGCGCTCGCGGCGACGGCACGGGCGATTGCAATCAATTGCCGCTCCGCCGGGCGAAGGTCGATGAAGTCGCGGTCGAGCGCCAGGTCGAGATCGATCAGTGCCGCGATCTCCTTCGCGCGCTTGCGGATCGACCTGTTCGAGACGAGAAAACGCCCGCCCGGGCTGCAAAGCTCGTCGAGCACAAGATTCTCGGCGACCGTCAGCCCGGGAGCACCCGCCTGGTCGGTTGCCTGATGCACCGTCGCGATGCCGGCGGCCTTGGCGGCGCTGGGCGAGGCGAAGGCAACGGCCCTGCCGTCCAGCATGATCGTGCCCGCATCGGGCGTGTACGAACCCGACAGGATCTTCACCAAGGTCGATTTGCCGGCGCCGTTGGCGCCCATCAGCGCCACGACCTCGCCGGGGGCGACGTCAAGGTCGGCGCCAGCGAGCGCGCGTGTCGGCCCGAAGGACTTTTCGATGCCGGTAACGGAGACGGCTATGGCTGAGGCGGCTTGTGGCAAGGTGCGTGAGCTTCGGGCTGATGGCGGTGCGCTGGGGGCGGAGGGTGA
>NZ_RZOT01000612.1:0-3374 GCF_003999085.1 Mesorhizobium sp. M4A.F.Ca.ET.090.04.2.1 | reverse complement strand
GTCACCGTCGGCAGGCGGCCGCGGCGCCAGATCAGCGGCGGTTCGGTCTGGTAGGAGAGCGTCGCCACCTGCTCGAGCGGCACGCGGCGTCCGCCCGACGCGCTGATCGTCAGGCCGCGCAGCGTGTCGATACTGGCGCGTTCCTGTTCCACGGCGCGGGCGATGATGTCGACGAGGTAGGTGTCGTCGCGCATCTGCGTGATCTTCGAGCCCGACAGGACCGCGTTGATCGTCTCGGAAAGCTGCTGCGAGGAGATGCCAAGTGCGCGCGCCCGGTCCTGGTCGACCTCGACCTTGATGACCTTTGCCGGCTCGTTCCAGTCGTAGTTGATGTTGCGCACCGCGGCATCGCTCCCCAGCACCTGCGCGAACTGCTGCGCGAGGCTGCGTGTCTTGTCCGGGTCCGGACCGCTGACGCGGAATTTTAGCGGCCAGCCGACCGGCGGGCCGAGCTCGAGCGGCGTGACGCGAGCCATGACGTCGTCGAAGCCGGTCGACAGCTTCTTCTCCAGCCGGTCGATGACGGCCTGGCGCACGGCGTGACCCTTGGTCACCACCACCGCCTGGGCGAAGAAGTCATTGGCGAGCTGCGCGTCGAGCGGCAGGTAGAAGCGGACCGCGCCCTGGCCGACATAGAAGCTCCAATGGTCGATGTCCGGATCGGCGGCGAGCAGCTTTTCCACGCGCTCCACCACCGCGCCGGTCGCCTTGATCGAGGCGGTGCGCGGCAGGGTGAGGTCGACCATGACCTCCGGCCGGTCGGACTTCGGGAAGAACTCCTGGCCGACGAAGCCCATGGCAACGACCGACAGCGCGAACAGCCCGGCGGTCGCCGACAGCACCAGCCATTTCGCCCGCATCGCCATCTCGAGCAGTGCCTGGAAGACGCGGGCGATGCGCGAAGGCTGATGGCTGCCGTGGCCCTTGATGCGATCGGGAAAAAGGAACACGCCAGTGAGCGGCGTGAACAGCACCGCCACGATCCAGGAGACGACCAGCGCGATGCCGACGACCGCGAACAGCGAGAAGCAGTATTCGCCGGCTTCGTGCCGGTGAGCATCGGGAAGGCGGTGGACGTATAGGCATAGGTGGCGGCCGAGATCTTGTCGTGGCCTTCCTCCATGCGCGAGATCATCATCTCGACGGCGATCATGGCGTCGTCGACCAGCAAGCCGAGCGCGATGATCAGCGCGCCGAGCGAGATGCGCTGCAGCGAGATGCCGAAATACTCCATGGTGACGAAGGTGATCGCCAGCACCAGCGGGATGGCGACGGCGACCACGATGCCGGGGCGCCAGCCGAGCGCCAGCAGCGAGACGGCAAGCACGATAGCGATCGCTTCGCCGAGGCTTTTGGTGAACTCGCCGACGGATTCTTCCACCACATGCGACTGGTCGGCGACCAGGCCGAGCTCGGCGCCGAGCGGCAGCTCGGCCTCCATCTCGTGCATCTTCTCCTTGACGTTTTCGCCGAGCGCCAGTGCGTCGCCGCCAGCAGTCATCGAGATCGCGATGCCGACCGCCGGCCTGCCGTTGAAGCGGAACAGCGGCTGCGGCGGATCGGAATAGGCGCGCTTGACCTCGGCGACGTCGCCCAGCCGGAAATAGTGGCCGTTGGCGTAGAAATTGATCGCCTTCAGGCTCTCCTCGGAGGTGAAGCTGCCCGAGACGCGGATGGCGATGCGCTCGGGACCGGCATCGACCGTGCCGCTCGGCGTCAGCTCGTTTTGCGCCTGCAGCGCCTGCGACAGCGTGCCGACGTCGAGGCCGAGCGCCGCCACCTTCCGCGTCGAGAATTCGAGGTAGATCTTCTCGTCCTGCTGGCCGACCAGGTCGACCTTGGCGACATCCTTCACGGTGAGCAGTCCGGCGCGCAGGCTGCTGGCCAAGTCCTTCAGCTCGCGATGGCTGAGACTGTCGGAGGTGAGCGCGTAGATCAGCGAATAGGTGTCGCCGAACTCGTCATTGTAAAACGGGCCCTGGACGCCGGACGGCAGCGTCGGCTTGATGTCGTCGAGCTTCTTGCGCACCTGGTACCAGAGCGGCTGCACCTGGTCGCCCGCGACCGTGTCCTTGAGGTTGACGAACACGACGGATTCGCCGGGCTTGGTGTAGCTCTTTACGTAGTCGAGATCGGGCAGTTCCTCGAGCTTCTTCTCGATGCGGTCGGTGATCTGCTCGACCGTGTCGCTGGTCGTGGCGCCGGGCCACATCGTCTTCACCACCATGGTCTTGATGGTGAAGGGCGGGTCCTCCTCGCGGCCGAGGCCTTGATAGGCGTAGAGGCCGGCAAGTGCTGCAGCGATCATCAGGTAGATGACGAAGCTCCGGTGGCGCAGCGCCCATTCGGAAAGGTTGAAGCTGGTCATGATGCAACTCCGTTGAATGGCGCGCGCCATCCCGGCGCGCGGCCGGCTGCGCCGGCTGGCGGACAAATGACGATCGGGGTTATGCTCGGCGCCCGCCGGTCAGGCGGACGCCGTGAGGTTCAGGCCAGGCTGTGCATGGTGCCGGCCACACGGTAAGGCGCGCGCTCGGCGGTCCTCGGCCTGATGGCGAGGCCGGCGAGATAGCGCTGGAAAGTCGCCGCCTCCTGGATGGGCGAGGCGAGCGCGACATGGCCGTCGGGCCTCACCAGATAGGCGGCGTCACGCAGCAAGCCGGCTTTGCCGGCCGCTTCGGACCAGGCGAAGGCGTGGACCGGAATGCCGCTCGGCGCGAGCATCGCCCGGAAATCGCAATTGACCTCGCCATAGACATGGACCTGCCAGTCCAGCGAGCGCAGCGGCTCGAAATTGTCGCCCCTCGCGCCGACCACATAAGGCAGGCGGTCGCCGCCGCTGACCTTGCCGGCCGTGCCCGCGCTGATCGGCCCGGCGCGGTACTCGATCGCCGCCTGCGAGATCACGCCGAAGAAGGCACGCGAGCCGAACGAGGTATGCAGCGCGACGTTCATGATCTTCGGCATCAGGTAGCGCCGGAAAATACCGACGAGCCGCGAGCGGCTGGTGACGAAGCGGAACACCTTGTCGGTGCTTTCGATCAGCTTGTGGGCGAAGGCGATGCGCTCCGGCTCATAGCTGTCGAGCAGGCGGGCATCGGCGCGGCCCTGGACCACGGCGGCGAGCTTCCAGGCGAGGTTCACCGCATCGCCCATGCCGGTGTTCATGCCCTGGCCGCCGGCGGGGCTGTGGATGTGGCCGGCATCGCCGCACAGGAACACGCGGCCGGCGCGGAAGCGTTCCGCGACGCGATGATGGACGCGGTAGGTCGAGAACCAGTTGACCTCATGGACCTTGACGCCGGTGTCGCGTTCGACATCGGCGCGGATCGCCTCGAAGGTGATCGTCTCGTCGGCCTCATGCGCCTTCGGCA
>NZ_RZOT01000611.1:0-3382 GCF_003999085.1 Mesorhizobium sp. M4A.F.Ca.ET.090.04.2.1 | reverse complement strand
AGATGGCCGTCGGCGGCGCGCCCTGCCTGGTAAACCGCATCACCTATACTGGGGACCTCGGCTACGAGATCTGGATGGCGCCCGCCTATCAGCGCCTCGTCTACAAGGCGATCAAGGAAGCTGGCGAGGAGTTCGGCCTCGTCGATTTCGGCATGCGCGCCCTGCTGTCGATGCGCCTTGAAAAGAACTTCCCGACCTGGTTCCGCGAATTGCGCCCGATCTACGGCCCGTTCGAAGGCTCGATGGACCGCTTCATCAAGCTGGAGAAGAACGACTTCATCGGCCGCGAGGCGTCCGCCAAGGAGCTCGCCGAGGGGCCAAAACTGCGCCGGGTCTCCTTCATCGTCGATGCAGCGGATGCGGACGTGATGGGCGACGAGCCGATCTGGGCCAAGGTCAGCAAGGACTACGGTACGGTGGAAAAGCCACATGGCTATGGCGCGCCTCGCTTCGACACCACAGGCAAGGAAGTGCGCGGTTCGCAGGCTGCCGAAGGCGCCTCCGCAGTGCGCGGCATCGCCGATGGCGACTGGCGTGTGGTGGGCTGGGTCACTTCGGGCGGCTATGCGCACTATGTTCAGAAGTCGATGGCGCAGGGCTATGTGCCGGCGGCGTTGGCCGAGGACCAAAGCGCCGGTCTGTTCGAGATCGAGATACTCGGCCACCGCCGTCCGGCCCGCATCAATGTCGAACCGCCCTTCGACCCGAGCGGCGAGAAGATGCGCACTTAAAAGGGCGACAGCGCGTGTTGGATCGTGTAGGTGGCGTTTCGACCAAGCACGGTTCGAGCGGCCGCGATGGGAAGACGACGTCCTTGCAGCATCTAGAGAAATGGACCGACTGGCTTTGCGACGACAAGGCCGGTCCACTCAACGCCGCGCTCGCCTTTGCCGTCATATATTGCCTTGTCCAGGTCGTGGTGATGACGCTGTCGTCGCATTGGGCAGGCACTGGCGTCGGCGTCGATGAATCCGAGCAATTGATGGTGATGCGGGTCCTTGCGACTGGCTACGGCAGTTCGCAGCCACCGCTCTACACCTGGCTTGCCCACCTGACGGCCTCGCTGGTCGGAACCAACGTCCTCGCCCTGAAGATCGTGAAGTATGGTCTGCTGGCCGGAGGGCTCGCCTCATACTTCACCGCGGTACGTCGGCTAGGCTACTCGAGTCGCGCGGCCGCGGCCGCAATGTTCGGGCTGCTTCTGTTTCCACAGATCATCTGGGAAATGCAGCATGCCCTCACCCACTCGGTCGCCATATTCTGCTTTTCGTCGGTGCTGTTCCTGGCGCTGGTCGAGGTGTTGAAGCGGCGATCCCTCGCCGCCTATGTGCTGTTTGGCCTGGCAACTGCCGCGGCGATGCTCTCGAAATACAACAATGTCGTCTTTATCGCCGCGCTGTTTCTGGCGGCGCTGTCGCTGCGCGAAACCCGCGCGGCGATCTTCGACCGCCGCTTCCCGATCAGCATTATGGTGGCCATCCTTGCCTGTCTGCCGACATTCCACTGGAGCTTCGCGCATCTTGAAGACTTGCTGTTGCATAGCGACGGCTTCGGCGTTGCCGAGGGTGGCAGCGCGGCGGCGACTGCATCGCTCGGCGTGTTCGGGTTGGGCAAGGCGATACTCAACTTCGCCGGGCTTCCGATCGCCGTCTTCGCCGTTGCGTTCTTATTGGCAATCAGGAAATCCGCGCCATCGTCACAGCCCTGGCCGTGGCCCGAGACGCTGGTCTGGCGCGCGTTTGCTCTTGCCTTGCTGATCACGCTGGTGGTGGTGCTGGCGGGCGGCGTAACGCAATTTCGCGATCGTTGGATGCTTCCCGTTTTCGTTTTGCTGCCCGCCGCCCTCGCCATGCGTCTGGATGCCATCGGCGACAGGGGCAAGAAGACGCAAGCCACGATTGTCTTCGCCGGCGCCGTCCTCGCCATCCTCGTGCTGCCGGTAAGCTGGTACATGCAGGTGTACGGCGGAGACAGCCGCGGGCGCATCGTGCGGATGGACTATCATTCGCTGTACAGCCAGCTCATGTCCGACGGGCCGGTTCGCACTGTGATATCCAGCTGGTTCTGGGCCGGCAATTTGCGTCTTGTCGATCCCGATCTCGTCGTGCTCGACGACGAGATACCCGATTTCGCCCCGTCGATCCGCGAACCCGCCGTGCTTGTCCTGGCGGCGGACGACGGCGAGCCGAATTCGGTCATTTTCGACAGGATCGCCAACGCCGGCTATGCGATGGAGACCATCCATCGGCAGGTTGCGGTACCTCAGTTGCTCGGCGGTACGCCCACGACCCGCCAGCTCACGATAACCAGACTCTACAAGATCACGGCGCAATAGCGGCACCAGGAGAGCCCGCATGGAGACGCAACGCTTCGGCCGCCATCGCAAGATCATGCCGTTCGAACCGGATGCGGCCGGCTCCGTCGAGGCGTTGCGCGAAGCCTCCCGCCAGAAGGCGGCCTCGCTCAACCAGCATGTGCTGGGCTACGGGGCGTTCGCCGAGGCCGAGTGGCAGGCGGCCGGCATTGCCGCTCCCGATCTTGCGGCCATACGCGAATACCGGCTCGGCAGAATACGTGCCGAGTTGAAGCGGCGCGACTACGCCGGCGCGCTGCTCTACGATCCCGTCAACATCCGCTACGCGACCGACTCGACCAACATGCAGCTGTGGGTCGCGCACAATCCGACGCGCCACTGTTTCGTTGCCACCGAGGGACCGGTGGTGCTATTCGATTATTTCTCCTGCGAGCACCTGTCCGATCATTCCGGGGTCGTCGACGAGGTGCGGCCGGCGGTGTCGTGGATGTATCTCTACAGCGGCGAGCTGACGTCATTGAAGGTCCGCCGCTGGGCCGCAGGCATCGCCGATCTGGTTGCGCAACATGGCGGCGGCAACCACCGCATCGCGGTCGACCACATCAATCCGGAGGGCGCCGAGGAGCTAGCCCGCCTCGGCGTCAGTATCGGAAATGGCGAGGCAGTGATGGAGAGCGCGCGGCTGATCAAATCGCCGGACGAGATCCTCGCCATGCGCCGCTCGATCGTCGCCTGCGAGGCGGCGATGGGCGAGATGGAACGGGCGCTGAAACCAGGCATTTCCGAAAACGAGCTCTGGGCGGAGCTCCATCGCGGCAACATCGCGCGCGGCGGCGAATGGATCGAGACCAGGCTGCTGTCTTCCGGTCCGCGCACCAATCCGTGGTTCCAGGAGTGCTCGTCGCGCGTCATCAAGGAAGGCGATCTCGTCGCCTTCGACACCGATCTGATCGGCCCGTATGGCTTCTGTGCCGACCTCTCGCGCACCTGGCTCTGCGGCGACGGAAAACCGTCGGACGAGCAGCGCGATCTCTTCCGCATCGCCGCCGACCAGATCGCCCACAACAC
>NZ_RZOT01000610.1:0-3392 GCF_003999085.1 Mesorhizobium sp. M4A.F.Ca.ET.090.04.2.1 | reverse complement strand
CTCCTGGAAGGCATAGGTGGTGGTGGCGCCGTTGATGCCGGCGACGCTTTCCGCCAGAGGCGGGTTGTCGCGCAGCCAGCGGTCATGGAAATAGTAGTTGACCGTATCCAGCCGAAAGCCGTCGACGCCGCGCTCCAGCCAAAAGCGCACCGTGTCGAGCACCGCGTCCTGAACCTCCGGATTGTGGAAGTTGAGGTCGGGCTGGGCGGCGAGGAAATTGTGCATATAGTACTGCCGGCGAGTGGCATCCCACTCCCAGGCCGGCCCGCCAAACAGCGACAGCCAGTTGTTGGGCGCATTGCCGTCGGCCTTGGCATCGGCCCAGACGTACCAGTCGGCCTTCGGGTTGTCGCGGCTGGCGCGGCTCTCGACGAACCATTCATGCTTGTCGGACGAGTGCGAGATCACCTGGTCGATGACGACCTTCAGGCCGAGCCGGTGCGTCTCGGCGATCAGTGCATCGAAATCCTCCAGCGTGCCGAACATCGGATCGACGTCACGATAGTCCGACACGTCGTAGCCCATGTCGGCCATGGGCGACTTGAAGAAGGGCGACAGCCAGATGGCGTCGACGCCGAGCGAGGCGACATGCACGAGCCTGGCGGTGATGCCCTTGAGATCGCCGCTGCCGTCGCCCGTCGTGTCCTGGAAGGAGCGCGGATAGATCTGGTAGATGACGCAGCCGCGCCACCAGTCGGACCCGCGCCGCCCATTGCCATCAGTCATCACTTGCCCTTCCCGCTGCGCGCCCGGCCGCCGGCCTTACGCTCGATCATGAATACCACCGTCCGCCCCGGCACCGGCCGCGACGGGTCGACGCCGCCATCCGCCGTCTCGATGGCGGCATGCCAGCCGAACCCCGCCCGTTCCGGCAGCGTGAAGACACATTGACGGCGGTCGCCGTTGAGGATGACGGCGAGACGGCCATCGCCGGCGCTGGCGCCGCCAAGCACCATGGCGAGACGATGCCGCCGCGCATCGTTCCAGTCGGCCTCGCCGAGCGGCGAGCCCGTTTCGGTCAGCCATGCGACGTCGGGATCGTCGGAGCCGGCTTGCGGCTGGCCGCTCAGGAAGCGCGTATCCGCAAGCGCCGGCGCGGCGCGGCGCAGCGCGGCGAGCGCAGCCGCGTACCGCTCCAGCGCCTGATTGCGGCCTGCCCAGTCGAGCCAGGTGATGGCATTGTCCTGCGCATAGGCGTTGTTGTTGCCTCGCTGCGTGCGGCCGAACTCGTCGCCCGCCGTCAGCATGATCGTGCCGCGCGAGGCGAACAGGATGGCAAGCAGCGCGCGCTGATCGCCGAGCCGCGCCTCGGCAATCGAGGCGTCGTCCGTGTCGCCCTCGGCGCCATTGTTCCAGGACAGGTTGTCGCCGTGACCGTCGTGGTTCTGCTCGCCATTGGCCTCGTTGTGCTTTTCCTCATAGGCGACGAGGTCGGCCAGCGTCATGCCGTCATGCGCGGCGATGAAATTGACCGTGCGGCTCGTCGCCAGCGCGGCCCTAGCGAAGACATCGGATGAGCCGGCAAGCCGGGTGGCCAGCGCGCCGATCGTGCCGGCATCGCCGCGCCAGAAGCGCCTGACATCGTCGCGGTAGCGGTCGTTCCATTCGAGGAAGGGTCGGGAAAAATTGCCGAGCTGATAGCCGCCCGGGCCGATGTCCCAGGGTTCTGCGATCAGCACCCGGTCGGCCAGCAACGGGTCGCCGGCGATGGCTTGAAGCAGCGGCGCTTGCGGGTCGAACGTGCCGTCGACGCGGCCGAGCACTGGCGCCAGGTCGAAGCGGAAACCGTCGACGCCGGCAGCGCGGACGAAATGGCGCAGCGTGTCGAGCACCATTTCACGGACGACCGGATGGTCGCAGGCGATGGTGTTGCCGGTGCCGGTGTCGTTGACCAGCCTGCCGTCCGGCTCGTGCCGGTAGTAGGCCTGGGCATCGAGGCCGCGCAGCGACAGCGTCGGACCGAAGCGGTCGCTCTCGCCGGTGTGGTTGAAGACGAGGTCGAGGATCGTGCCGATCCCGGCCTTGCGCAAGGCGGCGACCGTGTCGCGCAATTCGGCCAGGCCGCCCGGCGCCAGGCGCGGATCGAGCGCCATGAAGGTGACGGGATTATAGCCCCAGGCGTTGTGGAGCCCGAGCGGCGGCAGATGCCGCTCGTCGATCGAGGCGGTGATCGGCATCAGTTCGACAGCGGAGACGCCGAGCTTTTGCAGATGCTCGATCACAGCCGGATGGGCGAGCGCGGCGATGGTGCCGCGCTGCGCTTCCGGCACATCGGGATGGAGCTTGGTGAAAGAGCGGACATTGAGTTCGTAGATCAGGCCGCCGGGCTGGAACAGGGGTGGTAGGGCTGGCAGCAGCGGCGGCAAGGCGCATGCCACCGACTTCGGCATCAGCGGCGCGGTGTCGGCGCCTTCGTTGCGCTTGGCGGCAAGCCGCCAGTGGTACTGGTAGGGCCGGTCGATCTCGATCGCATAGGGATCGGCGAGAAGCTTTTCAGGATCGAACCACAGGCCGCGTTCAGGCGCGTAGTCGCCGTCCGCCCGGAAGCCGTAGCGCGCGCCGTCGGAAAGGCCGGAGACGAGGAGCGCGTGCCCGCCCTCGCCTTGCGGCTGGAGTTCGAGCCGGTCGATCTCGTGCGCACCGCTGTCGTCAAAGATCGAGACCCACAGGCGTCTCGCCGACGACGACCAGGCGGCGAAACGGATGCCATCGGGGGAGAAGGTTGCGCCGAGCGAGGTCACGCGCGCGCCTCCCCTTCTCCCCTTGTGGGAGAAGGTGGATCGGCGCGCAGCGCCGAGCCGGATGAGGGGTCTTGGACGGAATGAGGCGTCGGTGATCTGGATGATGGTTTGCGCCAAGCTGTGGCACCCCTCATCCGTCGCCTTCGGCGACACCTTCTCCCACAAGGGGAGAAGGGGGAGCCGCGGAGAACCACCCTCAAGTAATCACGCTCGGCTTGTCGCGGCGGGTGTGGCTCTTGATACCCGCAATATCGTCTGCGGCGGCTATGAGGTCGGCGAGCGCTTCCTGCGTGTCGAGATCGTGCCTTGCCTGATCCGGCTCGTAGCGCTCGATATAGACGCGCAGGGTGGCACCGGAGGTGCCGGTGCCGGAGAGGCGGAAGACGACGCGTGAGCCGCCTTCGAACAGGATCCTGATGCCCTGGTTCTTGCTCACCGAGCCGTCGACCGGATCGTGATAGGCGAAGTCGTCGGCGTTGGCGATTTTCAGGCCGCGCACGCTGGTGCCGGGCAGCGAAGCGAGCTTGGCGCGCAACTCGTCGACCAGTTTGTTGGCGCGCTCGGTCTCGACCTCCTCATAGTCGTGGCGGGAATAGTAGTTGCGGCCGTAAGTCGCCCAGTGCTCGGTGACGATCTGCCTGGCGCTCTCGC
>NZ_RZOT01000060.1:0-16296 GCF_003999085.1 Mesorhizobium sp. M4A.F.Ca.ET.090.04.2.1 | reverse complement strand
GAAGCCGAGCCGCCACAGGTGATGGCGGAACGCCATCGTCCTGTCCCAGTCGACGACGGGCAGCGACCACGGGTCGGTCATGGCGAGGGGGTCGGCGACGACATGGGCGGCGGCATAGGCGACGCGCGAAAACCGCGCCCCGGCAACCGGCTGCGCGGGCCGACCGACAAGCCGGTAGCTGGCGCGGCGGCCACCCTCCTCGGGCAAGGTGATGTCCATGAAACTCTCCCTTTGGCAGCGCCTATAGATGGAACGTTCCAATAAATCAAGAAGCTTTATGATTTTTGCTCTGGCACGCCGAAATGCTGCATCGCAACACGATTTCCCTTGTCGCATAAGGTGTTGACACGGTCGAATTGTCGATTTTTTCGTTTTTCAGAAATCCGGATTGACTCTCCTCGCGCCTCATGATTAGAACGTTCCAATAGATTTGACCAGTTGGGGAGGAGCGATCTGGATGGCCAGCCGGGCCAAGGCGACGATACTCGACATCGCCCGTGAAGCGGGCGTGTCCAAGTCGACGGTATCGCTCGTACTGCAGGGCAGCGGGCTGATCCGGCCCGAGACAGCGGTCAAGGTGCGCAAGGCGATCGAGGATGTCGGCTATGTTTACAACCGCGGCGCCGCCAATCTGCGCAAGGCTCACTCCAACGTCATCGGCATGGTCATCAACGATCTCACCAATCCCTTCTTCACCGAACTGGCGGTCGGCATGGAGCGCGTCTTCCAGTCGGCCGGCATCGTGCCCTTCATCGCCAATACGGCCGAGAACCCGGTGCGCCAGGAAGAAGTGCTGAAATCGCTGATGGAGCAGGGCGTCGCCGGGCTGATCGTGTCGCCGGCGCGCGGCACCACGCCGGGCGCCTTCCGCCGCATCGAGACAGCCGGCGTTCCGGTTGTCTTTGCCATGCGCCGTTTGCCAGAGAGCCGCATCCCGGTGATCGCGCCCGACAATCATCGCGGCGCCTTTCTCGCCACCGCCCATCTGATCGGCAAGGGCCATCGCCGGCTGGCCTTCTTCGGCGGTTCTTCCGACCTCGTGGTCTGTCACGAGCGGCTGGGCGGTTTCCGCGAGGCCTGCGCGACGCTTGGCATTGCCGCTGGCGACATCTTGGTCTTCGAAGGCGAGACCAGCCGCAAGGGCGGCATCGCCTGCCTGGATACCGCTATCGCCATGGCCGAGCCGCCGACGGCCGCACTTTGCTTCAACGACGCGGTCGCCTTTGGCGCCATGCTGGCGCTGCGCAAGCACGGACTGGAGCCCGGCGCGGATTTTGCCGTTGTCGGCTTCGACGACGTGACCGAGGCCGAACACTACATGCCCGCGCTGACCAGCGTCGCGGTCGATGCGGCCGGTCTCGGCGAGCGCGCCGCCCATGCCATGCTGAAGATGATCCAGTCGCGCACCACCCGCGCCGAGGACCACATCGGCGCGGTCAACCTGGTGGTCAGGGAAAGCTGCGGGCCGGATCGCTCGGGAATGGGAGACGCGGCATGACCGTCCGATGGGGACTGATCGGCGCCAGCACGATCGCCAAACAGTTCATGATCAACGCCATCCGCGCGCAACGCGAGGGCGAGGTGGTTGCGGTGATGAGCTCCAGCCCCGAGCGCGCCAACACCTATGCCGGCGAGAACGGCATTCCGCGCGCCGTCTCAACGCTCGCCGATCTGCTCAGCGCCGGCGTCGACGCCGTCTACATCTCGACCACCAACGAGCTGCATCTCGAACAGGCGCTTGCCGCGATCGAGGCGGGCAAGCATGTGCTGTGCGAAAAGCCGCTGGCGCTGACCAGCTCCGATGCGAGGAAGATGGTGGCGGCCGCCAACGCTGCCGGCGTCGTGCTCGGCACCAACCATCATCTGCGCAATGCTGGCGCGCATCGCGCCATGCGCGAGGCGATCGCCGCCGGCAGGATCGGCAAGCCAATCGCCGCGCGCGTCTTCCATTCCGTCTTTCTGCCGGAAAACCTGCAGGGCTGGCGCATCAGCAAGCCCGAGGCCGGCGGCGGCGTGGTGCTCGACATCACCGTGCACGATGCCGACACGCTGCGCTTCGTGCTCGGCGACGATCCGGTCGAGATTTCCGCCTTCACGCAAGCCGCAGGCATGGCCGGCAGCGGGCTGGAGGACGGCGCCATGTGCATCTGGCGCTTCAAATCAGGTGTCATTGCCCAGTCGCATGAGGGCTTCACGACGAAATTCGCCGGCACCGGCTTCGAGGTGCACGGCTCGGAAGGCTCGCTGTTCGCCACCAATGTGATGACGCAGAAGCCGGTCGGCTCGGTGCTGCTGCGCACGGCAAGCGGCGAGGAAGATTTAAGCTTCGACCGCGAGGACCTCTACACGCGCTCGCTGCGCCAGTTCCATGCCGCGATCCGCGGCGAAGGCCGGCCTTCCGCCACCGGCGAGGACGGTGTTTGGTCGCTGGCCGCGGCTGAAGCCGCGCTGCAATCGGCCAAATCGGGCAAGGCCGTCACCATCGATCCGAAACTCGGGAGCGCGGCGTGAGCAAGGTCATTTCCGCGGCGCAGGCTGCAAGCCTGATCAAGGACCGTATGGTCGTATCGGTGTCGTCGTCGAGCGGCCTCGGCTGCCCGGACGCAGTGCTTGCCGCGATCGGCGAGCGCTTCGACGCCGAAGGCCACCCGAAGGCCATCACCACGTTGCACCCCATCGCCGCCGGCGACATGTACGGCATCAAGGGCATCGATCATCTGGCGAAACCCGGCCTGTTGAAGCGCACGCTTTGCGGCTCCTACCCTTCCGGCCCGTCATCCGCCGAGCCGCCGCAGATCTGGAAGATGATCGGCGACAATTCGGTCGAGGCCTACAATGTGCCGTCCGGCATCCTGTTCGACATGCACCGCGAGGCCGCCGCCAAGCGGCCGGGGGTGCTGACCAAGGTCGGTCTCGACACCTTCGCCGACCCCCGCCACCAAGGCTGCGCCATGAACGCGGCGGCCAGCGAGCCGATCGTATCGGTGCAGCAGTTCGATGGCGAGGAATGGCTCTATTTCCGCGCCATCGTTCCCAACGTCTCGATCATCCGCGCCACCACCGCCGACGAGCGCGGCAACCTCACCTATGAGCACGAAGGCGCCTATCTCGGCGGGCTGGAGCAGGCTCTCGCCGCCCGCAACAATGGCGGTGTCGTCATCGCGCAGGTCAAGCGCGTCGTCGAGAACGGCACGCTGAAGCCGCACGACGTCCGTGTGCCTGGCGTGCTCGTCGACCACATCGTCGTCGCGCCCGACCAGTTGCAGACGACGCTGACCCCTTACGATCCGGCGATCTCCGGCGAGATCTTCCGGCCGCTGTCGACCTTCCGCAACGCGGAGATGAACGTCCAGAAGGTGATCGCGCGCCGCGTCGCCATGGAGTTGCGCGACGGCATGGCCGTCAACATCGGCTTCGGCATCTCCGCCAACGTGCCGCGCATCCTTCTGGAGGAAGGCCAGCACGGCAAGGTCACCTGGGTGATCGAGCAGGGCGCCGTAGGCGGCGTGCCGCTGCTCGACTTCAAGTTCGGCTGCGCCTCCAATGCCGAGGCGATCATGCCCTCCCCGCACCAGTTCATCTACTTCCAGGCCGGCGGCTTCGACGCCTCGCTCTTGTCCTTCCTGCAGATCGACCGCCATGGCTCGGTCAATGTCTCGAAGCTTTCGGCGCGGCCGCATGTCACCGCCGGTGCCGGCGGTTTCGTCGACATCACCTCGCGGGCGAAGAAGATCGTCTTCTCCGGCTTCTTCAACGCCGGCGCCAGGCTGTCGCTGGCTGACGGCGGCATCCGCATCGACCAGGAAGGCAAGGTCAAGAAGGTCGTCGAAGAGGTCGAGCACATCTCCTTCTCCGGCAAGCGCGCGGTCGCGCAAGGGCAGGACATCACCTATGTCACCGAGCGCTGCGTGATGAAGCTGACGCCCGACGGGTTGAAGGTGACCGAGTTGGCGCCCGGCATCGATCTGGAACGCGATGTGCTGGCGCAGGCCGATATTCCGCTCGGTATTGCCAATGACCTCAAGGTGACGCCGGCGTCGCTCTACCAGGATCGGCCGATCGGCCTATCGCTGAATGGCGGCGCTTCGCTCGGAGGCGCGCATGGCTGAACGTCTCGTCAGCTTCGAACAGGACGGCGCCATCGGCTTCGTCACGCTGCGCCGGCCGGAAAAGTTCAACGCGCTGGACATTCCGATGCTGCGCGCGCTCGAAGCGGCGCTTGACGAGGCGGAGCTGGCTGAGGGCGTGCGTGTCGTGCTCGTCCGTGGCGAAGGCAAGGGCTTTTGCGCCGGCGGCGACGTCGAGGCCTGGGCACAATTGAGCGCCGCCGATTTCCAGGTGCAATGGGTCCGCTATGGCCACCGTGTCTTCGACCGGCTGGCGCGGCTCAGGCAGCCGACCATCGCCGTGCTGTCCGGCCATGCGCTGGGCGGCGGGCTGGAGCTGGCGGTGGCCTGCGATTTCCGCGTCGCGGAGACACAGGTGAAGCTCGGCTTTCCCGAAACCTCGATCGGCGTCGTTCCCGGTTGGTCTGGCACGCAGCGCGCCGTGCGCCGCTTCGGCGCGCAGACGGTGCGGCGCATGGCCATCGGAGGCGAAGTCCTGCTGGCGAGCGAAGCGCTTGCGCTCGGCGTTGTCGACCGCGTCGTCGAGACCGGCAAAGCGCTCGCCGACGCCAAGATATGGGGAGAAAAGATCGCCGAGCGCGGACCGCTGGCGATCGAAGCTGCAAAGCTGATGATCGCGGTCGCCGAAGGCGAGGAGAGTGCTGCAGCCACGGAAGCGCTGGCCAGCGGCTTCATCGCGCTGACCGGCGACCTCAAGGCCGGCGTCGATGCCTTCAAGGCCAAGCAGAAGCCGGCCTTTTCGAGGTCCTAGAGGAATCCGATGAACGCACCCCTCAAGATTTCCATGCCGGCCGAGGCGTCCGCGGCGCCGAAGACCTACAAGCTGCTGATCGACGGCAAGCATGTCGGGGCCCGCGACGGCCGCGTGCTGGAGCGCAGAAGCCCCGGCCACGGCTTTACCGTCTCGCACTATGCTCAGGCCGGCGAAGCGGAAGTCGAGACCGCGGTGACCGCCGCGCACAGGGCCTTCGAGGCCGGCCCCTGGCCGCGCATGAAGGCATCCGAGCGCGCCGCCATCCTGCTCAAGGCGGCCGACCTGATCGAGGTCCGGCTGGAAGAGATCGCCAGGCTCGACGCGCTGGAATCCGGCAAGCCGATCGCCCAGGCGCGCGGCGAGATCGGCGGCGCCGTCGACATCTGGCGCTATGCCGCCTCGCTCGCCCGCACGCTGCACGGCGAGAGCTATGCCAATCTCGGCGACGCGATGCTCGGCGTCGTGCTGCGCGAGCCGATCGGTGTCGTCTCGATCATCACGCCGTGGAATTTCCCCTTCCTGATCGTCAGCCAGAAACTGCCCTTCGCGCTCGCCGCCGGCTGCACGGCGGTGGTGAAGCCAAGCGAGATGACCTCGGCCTCGACGTTCGTGCTCGGCGACATCCTGCTCGAAGCAGGCCCCCCCGCCGGTGCCGTCAACATCCTGGCCGGCCTGGGCAGCGATGTCGGCGCGCCGATGGTCAACCATCCGCTGGTCGAGATGGTGTCTTTCACGGGCTCCACCCGCGTCGGCAAGATGACGATGGCTGCCGCCTCGAACTCCCTGAAGAAGGTGTCGATGGAGCTCGGTGGCAAGAACGGCCAGATCGTCTTCCCCGACGCCGATCTGGAAGCGGCGGCGGATGCCGCGGTGTTCGGCGGCTTCTTTAACGCCGGCGAATGCTGCAACGCCGGCAGCCGGCTGATCGTACATGAGGCGATCGCCGACGACTTCCTCGCGACCGTCAAGGCGTTGACCGCCAGGGTGACGGTTGGCGATCCGCTCGACGACCGCACCAAGGTCGGCGCAATGATTTCCACCGACCATCTGACCAAGGTAGCCGGCTATGTAACGGCGGCGGCCGGAGACGGCGGCTCTGTTTATGCGGGCGGCAGCCAGCTCGCCTCAAATGCCGGCCAATATCTCGATCCGACCATCATTCGCGGCGTGACCGAGGACATGGCGATCGCACGCGAGGAAGTGTTCGGGCCCGTGCTCTCCGCGCTAACCTTTGACTCGATTGAAAGGGCGTTGCACATCGCCAACAACACGCCCTATGGTTTGTCGGCGGGTGTGTGGAGCGCCAGCATCGACACCTGCATGTCGGTGGCGCGGAGTGTGCGTTCGGGGACTGTTTGGGTGAACACGTTCATGGAAGGTTACCCCGAGCTGCCGTTCGGGGGCTACAAACAGTCCGGTCTCGGACGTGAACTCGGCAAGCGCGCTGTCGAGGACTATACAGAGGAAAAGACAATCCAGTTTCATCGCGGCCAGCGCACCGGTTGGTGGGTCGGCTGAGTTGGGAAGACCCCGGCGGACATCCGTCGGTTGTGTGCATTGCAACAAGGGAGGAACCACATGTTGCGCAAACTGCTTATCGGAACGGCTCTTGCGTCGACCTTTGCGTTTTCGGCGCATGCCGCCGACGTCAAGGAAGTGCAGATGCTGCATTGGTGGACGTCGGGCGGCGAAGCGGCTGCTCTGAACGTCCTCAAGGAGGATCTGTCCAAGGAAGGCTATGCCTGGAAGGACGTGCCGGTGGCCGGCGGCGGCGGCGACGCCGCCATGACGGCGCTGAAAGCCATGGTCGCGGCCGGCAACTATCCGACCGCCTCGCAGATGCTCGGCTATACCGTGCTCGACTATGCCGCTGCCGGCGTCATGGGCGATCTGACCGAGACCGCCAAGAAGGAAGGCTGGGACAAGTCGGTTCCGGCAGCCCTGCAGAAATTCTCGGTCTACGACGGCAAGTGGGTCGCGGCTCCGGTCAACGTCCACTCGGTCAACTGGCTGTGGATCAACAAGGCGGTGATGGACAAGATCGGCGGCGCCGAGCCGAAGACCTTCGATGACTTCGTCGCCTTGCTCGACAAGGCCAAGGCCGCGGGCGTCATCCCGCTCGCGCTCGGCGGTCAGAACTGGCAGGAAGCTACGATGTTCGACTCCGTCGTGCTGTCGACTGGCGGGCCGGAGTTCTACAAGAAAGCCTTCAACGACCTCGACGAGGAATCGCTGAAGTCCGACACGATGAAGAAGTCGTTCGACAACCTCGCCAAGCTGGTCACCTATGTCGACCCGAACTTCTCGGGCCGCGACTGGAACCTCGCTACCGCCATGGTCATCAAGGGTGACGCGCTGGTTCAGGTCATGGGCGACTGGGCCAAGGGCGAGTTCCACGCCGCCAAGAAGACCCCGGGCACCGACTTCCTCTGCTATCGCTTCCCGGGCACCGACGGCTCGGTGATCTACAACTCCGACATGTTCGGCATGTTCAACGTTCCGGACGACCGTAAGGCCGCCCAGGCAGCGCTTGCCACCGCCACGCTGTCGAAGAGCTTCCAGTCGGCCTTCAACGTCGTCAAGGGTTCGGTTCCGGCCCGCACCGACGTGCCTGACACCGACTTCGACGCTTGCGGCAAGAAGGGTATCGCCGACCTGAAGGCGGCCAACGAGGGCGGCACGCTGTTCGGTTCGCTGGCCCAGGGCTATGGCGCCCCGCCCGCCGTCGCCAACGCCTACAAGGACGTCGTCTCGAAGTTCGTCCATGGCCAGATCAAGACCTCGGACGAGGCCGTGACCGAGCTGGTCAAGGCGATCGACGACGCCAAGTAAGCGATGCTTGAAACGACCTCCCCGCCCTGGCGGGGAGGTTTCTAAAGAGGCAAGGTCCGGGATTGCCCGGGCTGGCGCTTTGCGCCGGCCGGCCCCCGACGAACCGGTACTGGATGAGCCGATGAGCACAGTAGCCGAAACCACCGCGAAGCTGACACCGGAGCACGACGCCCGCCCAGGAGCGTCCGTTCGCTCGCGACTGCAGGATCTGTTGCCGAAGATCGTGCTGGCGCCGAGCTTCGCTGCGACGATCGTCTTCGTCTATGGCTTCATCCTGTGGACGATCTATCTGTCCTTTACCAACTCCAAGACCTTCCCGTCCTATGCCATCACCGGTGCTCGCGCCTATCAGCGGCTGTGGCGCTGGACCTTCGAGAGCGATCCGCCCTCGAGCTGGTACACCTCGATCACCAACATGGGCATTTTCGGCTTCCTCTATATCTTCATCTGCCTGGCGCTCGGCCTGTTCCTGGCCATCCTGCTCGACCAGAAGATCCGCGGCGAAGGCATGCTCAGGCCGATCTACCTCTACCCGATGGCGCTCTCCTTCATCGTCACCGGCGTCGCCTGGAAATGGTTCCTCGATCCCGGCCTCGGCCTCGAGCAGACGCTGCACCAGTGGGGCTGGACGAGCTTCCATTTCGACTGGATCAAGAACAAGGATTTCGTCATCTACACCGTGGTCATCGCTGGAGTCTGGCAGGCCTCCGGCTTCATCATGGCGATGTTCCTGGCCGGCTTGCGCGGCATCGACGGTGAGATCATGAAGGCGGCGCAGATCGACGGCGCCACCACCTTCCAGCTCTACCGCCGCATCGTCATTCCGCTGCTGCGGCCAGTGTTCCTGTCGGCCTTCATCGTGCTCGCCCACCTCGCCATCAAGTCCTATGACCTGGTGGTGGCGCTGACCAGCGGCGGACCGGGCGGTTCGGCCTGGCTGCCGTCCAACTTCATGTACGAGTTCACCTTCAAGCGCAACGAGATGGCCGTCGGCTCGGCGAGCGCCGTGATCATGCTGATGACGCTGACCGCGATCATTGTGCCTTATCTCTATTCCGAGCTCAGGGAGAAGCCGCGATGAGCGCCGTTGCCTCACCGACCCGCCCGGCCACCGGCGGCATCAGCGCCAGGACGATCAACCGGATCGTCATCTACGGGCTGCTCGCGCTCTTCGCGATCTTCTACCTGATGCCGCTCTTCGTCATGCTTGTCACCTCGTTCAAGACCATGGACGAGATTCAGAACGGCAACATGCTGGCACTGCCGCAAGCGCCGACGTTCGACCCGTGGTGGAAAGCCTGGGGCGAGGCCTGCGTCGGTCTCACCTGCGCCGGCATCAAGGGCTACTTCTGGAACTCCATCAAGATGGTGGTTCCGGCAGTGCTGATCTCGACGCTGCTCGGCGCCCTCAACGGCTACGTGCTGACCAAATGGCGCTTCCGCGGCCACACGCTGGTCTTCGCGATGATGCTGTTCGCCTGCTTCATCCCGTTCCAGTCGGTGCTGCTGCCGATGGCGACGATCCTCGGCAGCATCGGCCGCTTCGGCGTCACATTGCAGAACGCGACCGGGTTCAATTTCGGCCTCGGCAATTCGACGGTGAACCTGGTCTTCGTCCATGTCGTCTACGGCCTCGGCTTCACCACGCTGTTCTTCCGCAATTACTACGAGGCCTTTCCGACCGAACTGATCAAGGCGGCGCAGGTCGACGGCGCCTCCTTCTTCCAGATCTTCCGCCGCATCATGCTGCCGAACTCGATGCCGATCTTCGTCGTCACCGTGATCTACCAGTTCACCAACATCTGGAACGACTTCCTGTTCGCTTCCGCCTATGCCGGCACCGGCGACGTCATGCCGATGACGGTGGCGCTGAACAATGTCGTCAACACCTCGACCGGCGTGGTCGAGTACAACGTCAACATGGCGGCGGCGATGATCGCCGCCCTTCCCACCCTTCTCGTCTATGTCGTCGCCGGCCGCTATTTTGTGCGCGGGCTGATGGCCGGTGCGGTCAAAGGATAATCTGATGGCTTTTCTTGAAATTGATGGGCTGAAGAAGCGCTTCGGGAATGTCGAGATCCTGAAGGGCATCAATGTCGAGTTGGAGAAGGGCGGCTTCCTCGTGCTGGTCGGTCCGTCCGGCTGCGGCAAGTCCACGCTGCTCAACACCATCGCCGGGCTGGAGAACATCACCGAGGGCGAGATCCGCGTCGATGGACGCGCTATCAACGATCTCCATCCGTCCAAGCGCGACATCGCCATGGTGTTCCAGAGCTACGCGCTCTATCCGAACATGACGGTGGCCGGAAACATCTCTTTCGGCATGGAGATGCGCGGCGTGCCGGCCGACGAGCGCCAGAAGGCAATCGACAAGGTGGCCAAGGTGCTGCAGATCGGCCACCTCCTGCAGCGCAAGCCAAGCCAGCTCTCCGGCGGCCAGCGCCAGCGCGTCGCCATGGGCCGGGCGCTGGTGCGCGACCCGAAACTGTTCCTGTTCGACGAGCCGCTCTCCAACCTCGACGCCAAGCTGCGCGTCGACATGCGTATCGAGATCAAGCGCCTGCACGCCAACACCGGGACGACGATCGTCTACGTCACCCATGACCAGATCGAGGCGATGACGCTGGCCACCAAGATCGCCGTGATGCGCGACGGAGAGGTGCAGCAGTTCGGCACGCCGGCCGAAATCTACAACAACCCGACCAACATCTTCGTCGCCGATTTCATGGGCTCGCCGGCGATGAACCTGGTGCCGGCGACGATCGGCGGCAATGGCAGTGGGTTGTCCGTGGTGCTGCAGCGCGACGGGCGCGAGCCGATCTTGCTGCCGCTCAGCAACGCGCCGACGGGCCTTTCGGCCTTCCAGGGCAAGCCAGTCATCTTCGGCGTCCGCCCGGAGTCGCTGACCGATCCGGAAGGCGCCGAACGCAATGCCTCCAACATCGCCACAGCGGACTGCCATATCGAGGTGATCGAGCCGGCCGGCTCCGACACCTTCGCCGTCACCAATCTCGGCGGCAAGGCGGTGGTGGCACGGTTGCGCGCCGATGCCAAGATCCAGCCTGGCACCGTGACGCCGCTCGCCTTCAACCTGACCAAGGCTGTGTTCTTCGACCCGGCGACCGAGAAGCGCATTCTCTGATGCATGTCGCCCAAAAGTGGCTCCGGTTTTGGGCCAACGACATGCATCCAAACGAAGATCTTTAGGCCATGGCAAACCCGGATATCGTCATCATCGGCTCCGGCATCGGCGGCGCCACGATCGCCTCCGGTCTGGCTGGCAGTGGCGCCTCGATCCTGATCCTGGAGCGCGGCGAACCTCTGCCTGCGACGCCCGAGACGCGCGACACCCGCGCCATTTTCGTCAATGGCCACTACCGGCCGAAGGAGATGTGGCGCGAAGCGGGCGGCGCCGCCTTCAACCCAGGCAACTACTACTATGTTGGCGGCAATTCGAAATTCTATGGCGCGGTGCTGATCCGCTACCGCAAGGAGGACTTTTCCGCCATGGAGCATTTCGGCGGCGTCTCGCCGGCATGGCCCTTCTCCTATGACGAGTTCGAACCGTGGTATTCGGAGGCCGAGCAGCTCTTTCGCGTGCGTGGGACGCTGGGTGAAGACCCGACCGAGCCGTTCCATTCGATCCCCTATGCCTTCAAGCCGGTCGCCGACGAGGCGCCCATCGCGCGCGCCCGTGCCGAGTTGAAGGGACTCGGCCTGCATCCGGCGTCGCTGCCGCTCGGCGTCGACATCGACGCCTGGCTGAAGGACGGCAGGACGGGGTGGGACGCCTTCCCCAACACCGGCCAGGGCAAGGTCGATGCCCAGACCGGACCGCTGGCGGCGGCCCTTGCGGACCAGAACATCCGTCTCGAGACCGGCGCCCATGTCGACTATCTGGAGGCAGCGCCGGACGGCAAGTCGATCGCCACCATCCACTACACCCAGAGCGGCTCGCAAAAGAAGCTGTCGCCGAAGCTGGTCATTCTTTCGGCCGGAGCGGTCAATTCCGCCGTCATTCTGCTGCGCTCGCCCTCCGCGAAGGGCAAGGGCCTTGCCAACAGTTCCGACCAGGTCGGCCGCAACTTCATGAACCACAATTCGAGCGCCATGCTGGCGATCGATCCGCGCCGCCGCAACGACGCCGTCTACCAGAAGACTCTGATTCTCAACGACTACTACCTGTCGGACGGCAGGGGTGGCAAACCGCTCGGCAATGTGCAACTGCTCGGCAAGATCGACGGCAACATGCTGAGGGCCAATGTGAAGACGGTGCCGAAATTCGCGCTCGACTTCATGGCCGGCCATGCCGTCGACTGGTATCTGATGTGCGAGGACCTGCCCGACCCCGAGAGCCGCATCATGGTCGACGGCAAGGACATCGTCATGCAGTGGCGGCGCTCCAACATGCAGTCGCTGGAAGGCCTGACCAGGGTGATGCGCGAGAATTTCCGCGCCTGCGGCTATCCGATCGTGCTGTCGCGTCCCTTCGACAAGCGCACGCCCTCGCACCAGTGCGGCACGGTGAAGATGGGCAACGACCCAGCAACCTCGCCGCTCGACCCCTTCTGCCGCGCTTACGACCACCAGAACCTGTTCGTCGTCGATGGCGGCTTCCTGCCGACCTCGGCCGCGGTCAACCCGGCGCTGTCGATCGCGGCGCAGGCGCTGCGCGTGGCCGAGCACATCCGCAAGACGGAGCTTGCCGCATGACCCGCCCGGCGGCCATCATCACGGGCGGCGCGCGGGGCATCGGACTGGCCTGCGCCGAGGCATTGGCCGATGCCGGCTTCGACATCCTCGTCGCCGACTTGGCCGACAAGCCTGCCGATGGCCTTGCCAAGAATATCACCGCGCGCGGTTCGAAGTTCGCCTACGCAAGCTGTGATATCGCCGGTCTCGCGGGCCACGCGGCGTTGATCAAAACCGCGAAGAGCGCCTTCGGCCGCATCGATTGCCTGGTCAACAACGCCGGCGTCGGCGCCGTCGTGCGCGGTGATCTGCTGGACCTGAAACCGGAGAACTTCGATCGCGCCCTCGGCATCAATCTGCGCGGTACGGTGTTCCTCAGCCAGGCCGTCGCCAAGGCCATGCTTGGCACACTCGGCGAGCACCCGAAATCGATCGTCACAATCACTTCCGTCAGCGCCGAAGCGGCCTCGCCGGAACGCGCCGACTACTGCGTCTCGAAAGCCGGCCTGTCGATGTGGGTGAAAACCCTGGCGCTGCGACTCGCTGCCGAAGGGATCAGCGTGTTCGAGGTGCGGCCTGGCATCATCCGCACCGACATGACATCAGGCGTTGCCGCCAAATATGAGGCGCTGATCGAAGGCGGTCTGGTGCCAGCCAGACGCTGGGGCGAGGCATCGGATATCGGCGCCGTGGTGGCCGCGCTTGCCAGCGGCAAGTTCGGCTTTTCGACCGGCTCGATCATCAATGTCGACGGTGCGCTCTCCATACCGCGGCTCTGAACGGATGAGACAATGACCGATTACATCATCGTTGGGGCCGGTCCCGCCGGCTGCGTTCTCGCCAACCGGCTCAGCGAGGATCCCTCGAATTCGGTGCTGCTGCTGGAAGCCGGCGGCAAGGACTGGCATCCGCTGATCCACATGCCGGCCGGCTTCGCCAAGATGACCAAGGGCATCGCCTCCTGGGGCTGGTCGACCGTGCCGCAGAAGCACATGAAGGACCGCGTCTTCTGGTACACGCAGGCCAAGGTGGTCGGCGGCGGCTCCTCGATCAACGCCCAGATCTACACGCGCGGCAATGCCCGCGACTACGACGCGTGGGAGAAGGAAGAGGGCCTCGCTGGATGGGCCTATCGCGACGTGCTGCCCTATTTCAAGCGCGCCGAGAACAACCAGCGCTACGCCAACGACTTCCATGGCGACCAGGGGCCCCTCGGCGTCTCCAACCCGATCTCGCCGCTGCCGATCTGCGAGGCCTATTTCCGCGCCGGCCAGGAGATGGGCATCCCCTTCAACCCGGACTTCAATGGCGCCAGCCAGGAGGGCGTCGGCTACTACCAGCTGACCCAGAAGGATGCGCGGCGCTCGTCCGCATCGGTCGCCTATCTGAAGCCGATCCGCGCCCGCAGGAACCTGAGCGTCAGGACAGACGTGCTGGTCACCCGCATCGTCGTCGAGAAGGGCCGCGCCGTTGGTGTCGAGGTCGTCGACAAACCGGGCGGTCAGCCTGCGATCCTGCGCGCCGAGCGCGAGGTGGTCGTCTCCTCCGGCGCCATCGGCTCGCCCAAGCTTCTCATGCAGTCGGGCATCGGACCGGCCGATCATCTGAAGTCGGTCGGCGTGACGCCTATCCATGACCTGCCCGGCGTTGGCTCCAACATGCAGGACCATCTCGACCTGTTCGTCATCGCCGAATGCACCGGCGACCACACCTATGACAACTATGCCAAGCTGCACCGCACGATGTGGGCCGGCCTGCAATATCTGCTGCTGAAGAAGGGGCCGGTGGCCTCCAGCCTGTTCGAGACCGGCGGCTTCTGGTACGCCGACCCGACCGCCGCTTCGCCCGACATCCAGTTCCATCTCGGCCTCGGCTCCGGCATCGAGGCCGGTGTCGAGAAGCTGAAGAATCCGGGCCTCACCTTGAATTCCGCCTTCCTGCGCCCGCGCTCGCGCGGCACGGTGCGGTTGAAGAGCGCCGACCCGGCCGACCATCCGCTGATCGATCCGAACTATTGGTCCGATCCCTACGATCGCGACATGTCGATCAAAGGGCTGCGGCTGGCGCGCGAGATCATGCGCCAGAAGGCGCTTGCCCCCTACGTGCTGCGCGAGGTGCTTCCGGGCCCTGCCCTGCAGAGCGACGGCGACCTGTTCGACTACGCCTGCCGCAGTTCCAAGACCGACCATCATCCGGTCGGCACCTGCCGCATGGGGCATGACGAAATGGCCGTGGTGACGCCGGATCTGAGACTGCGCGGCATCGAGGGCTTGCGCATCTGCGACGCCTCGGTGATGCCGCGCGTTCCCTCCTCCAACACCAATGCGCCGACCATCATGGTCGGCGAAAAGGGCGCCGACCTGATCCTTGGCCGCGAACCTCTGCCGCCGGCCGTTTTCTCCGGCAACCGCGCCGCTTGAGGAGAGAGCCATGATCCGGCACTGCGTCTTTGTCAGATTCCGCCACGACGTCGACGCCTCCGAACGCGCGGCGATCCATGCCGATCTGGAAGCCTTGCGCTGGGCGATCGAAGGGATGGACAAGGTCCAGTTCAGCGCCAATGTCAGTCCGGAACCGTTCGCGCGCGGCTTCAGCCATGGCTTCACCATCGACTTCCGCGACGCCGCCGCCCGCGACGCCTATCTGGTGCACGAGGCGCATCAGCGTGCCGGCGCCCGGCTGGTCGCCGCCCTCGAAGGCGGCACCGACGGGCTGATGGTGGTCGATCTGGAAATTCTCGACTGACCGGCCGAGAAATTACCCCAGACGCAATGCGACGACGCCGGCGACGATGCTGAGCGCCGCGGCGCCGCGCCAGCGCGTCATCTTCTCGCCCAGCGCGACGACCGAGATCAGCATGGCGAACAGGATCGAGGTCTCGCGCAGCGATGCCACCGAGGCGATCGGCGCCTTGGTCATCGCCCACATGACGATCCAGTAGGCGGCGCCGCTGAGCACGCCGGTGAACAGCCCGGCCTTCCAGTCGCGCGCCAACACTGGCAGCGATTGTGGCCCCCGGAAGATGAGACACAGCACCAGCGCCCACGCGGCGTCGCAGACGAACAGCCAGGCGGCATAGCTCAGCGCGTTCGCCGCCAGCCGCGCGCCGCTACCGTCGGACAGCGTATAGCTGGCGATGAAGATCGACGTGCCCAGCGCGAAGCTGACCGCGCGCAGGTTGAACCGCTCCAGATGGACGCCGCCGCGAAACGACATTACCAGCGTGCCGGCCGACAACAGCAGGATACCGAGAATGGCGAGCGACGCGGGAACCTCCCGCACCACCACCATACCGCCAAGGGCGGAGAGCAGCGGTGCAGTACCGCGCGCCAGCGGATAGGTCTGGGCGAAATCGCCGGCCTTGTAGGCGCCGATCAGGAAGGTCCGGTAGCCCATGTGAAAGAAGACCGAGGCGAGAATGAATGGCCACACTTCGGCCTTCGGGAACTCGACGAAGGGCAGCACGAACAGCGCGGCAAATCCCATGCCCAATGTCATCAGCGTGATCGACAGGAAACGGTCGAGATGCACCTTGACCAGTGCGTTCCAGATCGCGTGCATGGCGGCCGCGCTAAGAACCGCGAAGAAGACGAAAAGCGTCATGCCCGCTTCATCCGCCTCCGGAGACTGCGGCAAGGCAGGGCGTTTCGAGGTCAATATCGACCCTCAGCGGAAAATGGTCGGACGCGATCTCGCCAATGTCGGCGCCGACCGAGCGCACGCGCGTGGCGAGCATGCCGCCGACGAAGCAATGGTCGAGCCGACGCTTTGACAGCCCGCCGTCGATGATTTTTTCATGGGTGTGGAAATCGGCCACCGGCTCGCTTGCAGCGGCGGCGGCATCGATGAAGCCGTCGCGATAGACCGCACCCCGATGGTAGGGCGTGCTGC
>NZ_RZOT01000609.1:0-3397 GCF_003999085.1 Mesorhizobium sp. M4A.F.Ca.ET.090.04.2.1 | reverse complement strand
AGCCTATACGGGCGATGGCCAGCGCGGCGCTACGCCAGCTCCGGCCTTGCGTTGGGGCACAGGCTGACGGCCTGCAGCTCGCATGGACAAAAGCCACCTGACGGGGCCGAGCAAGCCCATGTCCGGCGCCTTGCAATGCTGGACGGCCACAGCCCAATCAGGTAATTTTGAGGCTTGCGGATTGATCGGCGTGGCTCGCTCGGGCAGCGGACTAAGGAGAGGGTGCGCCAATGCGTGCGCTGCATAAGTCCGGGAATTCCGATGACTGATGTGATCGATCGACTGGTGAGGGCGATGAACGCGCACCAGCTCGACGCTGTCACCGCACTCATCCACGAGAACTACCGCAGCGTACAGCCGGCCCATCCGGGCAGAGCCTTTGTCGGGCGCGACCAGATGCGCGCCAACTGGGAGGCCATGTTCGCGGGCATCCCTGACTTCCACGCGACGGTCACGCGCTCGGTCCAGGACGGTGACACGACCTGGACGGAATGGCATTGGTCCGGCACTCGCCGCGACGGGCAGCCCTTCGAGATGCGCGGGGTCACGCTGTTCGAGATCGTCGACGGCCGGATTGCGGCCGGGCGACTGTATCTGGAGGACGTCGAGCGGCAGGTTGTCGGCATCGAAGACGCGGTCGAAGCCCTCTCCGGGCGCCGTCCGCCAGCTGCTGGCACCAGTTCGTGACCTCACGACCGCCCCGAAGGGCACGCTCCGCCGCTAAACCGGCCTGTCGCGATGATGCCTCGCTCCGCCGATCAGGACACGACCCTATTGCGTTGCCTGGTAGAGCTCCGCCGCCGCCTCCTTCAGCGCGCGCCTGCCGTCCGGCCTGAAATACATCATGTGCCCGCCCTCCACGACATCGACGCGGATGGGCCTGGCATCGGCGAGCGGTGGGACCTGGTTCACCAGGTAGCGTGAGGCGAGATAGGGCGTGACGAGGTCGGTGTAGCCGTTGACGATGACGACGCCGAGGGCTGGGTTCAGCGAACGGGCCCGCTGCAGATCGTCCATCACGCCGGCATAACCTTGCCGCGAGGTGCCGTAGTCCCAATTGTGGGTGACGTCGCCGTTGAGCAGGCGGTAGCTGATATCGGTGTGGAAATTGAGCTCGTCGCTGATATAGCCGACAAAGGCCGAGGTGAGCGCCGGCACGCTGCGGTCGAGCACCGGATCGGGACCGGCGATGCGGGCGCTCTCGGGCGCGATGTCGGCGGTGCCGATTGTAGCGTCATAGGGGCTCAGCACCTTGCCTTTGGCGCGGGCGAATTCCCTTGCGAACAGCGATGTCGGGATGCGGGCGAAATTCCGCTGGACGAGGTCGAGCGGCAGGCCGGTGATGTCGGACACGCGCTGGCTCGCCAGCCGTCCGCCTTGCTCCAGCCCGCCGGCCAAGGCGGTCAGGTAGTCGCCCATGGCATAATGTTCGACCTCGGCGAGCTTTTCCCGCAACGCATCGCCGCTGACGCCTTCGCTGCGCAGGCGCACCGCCGCCAGCGATGGCAGTTCCAGCGCCCAGTGCAGCGGCTCGAATTCGTCTGGCTGCACCAGCATGAATTCCAGCGCCGGCGAGATCAGCACGATGCCGCTGGGGCTGATGCCGACATCTTCCTGCAGCGTCCTCGCCAGCAGAGCCGCGCGGAAGCCGCCATAGCTTTCGCCGGCGAGGAAGAGCGGCGAAGCAGTGCGGCCGTTCTGCGCCAGATAGAGCCGGATGAAGGCGCCGATCGAACTGGCATCCTGATTGACGCCCCAGAAATCGTGCGTGTCCTGGCCGGGCGCCTCGCGGCTGTAACCGGTGCCGACTGGATCGACGAAGACGAGGTCGCTCATGTCGAGCCAGCTGTCCGGATTGTCGATCAGTTTTTGCGGCGAGGGCAGGAATTCCCCGTCGGCTCCGGTGGCGATGATGCGCGGGCCGAGCGCGCCGAGATGCAGATAGGCGGAGGCCGCGCCGGGGCCGCCATTGAAGACGAAGGTGATCGGGCGGTGGGGTTCCTTCGCCGCATTCGCTGGCGGCGGCAGCGTATAGGCGACGTAGAAAATCTCGGCCGTGACATCGCCCCTGCCGGAAAGCAGCGACAGCGTGCCGGCCTTGGCCTGATAGTCGAGCTTGCGTCCGGCGATGGTGATCGAATGGTTCGTCGTCTGCGGCTGCGGCAAGAGCGACAGCACGCCGCCCGCTGGCGCCGGCGGCTCGGTGGTCCCGGCAAGGACCGGCTGGGCGAAGGCGGCAAGAGCCAGCAGGGGGACGAGTTTCAGCTTGAACCGCATGATGCCTCCGCGGGAACGACTTCCGCATAGGTATGGTCGAGAGGGTCGAAGTCAAAGGGGCGTCTCAAGACTTGGGTTCCTCGCCCTCGCCAAGGGCGGCGGAGAGGTGGCCGCGAAGCGGACGGAGAGGGGGCTTCGTAGGGCGCTCCCCTTTCCGTCTCGGCTTCGCCGAGCCACCTCCCCCCATTTCAGGGGGGTGAGGAACCCAAGCCGGAATAATGTGCTATCAACCACCAAAGTATCGAAAGGAGCGCAAATGGACGCCACCGCACTCAAGGCCATGCAGGCGCCTCTGAAGGAAGCCTATCGCGAGGACGCCTCGAGCGCTCTGATCACGCTTCGCGCCAGGGGCTCGATCGACGACCAGTCGATCGCTTGCAAGGTGGAGACGGGCAGGGCGCTGGCCATCGCCGGGCTGCACCCCGCGACCGGCGGGACCGGGCTCGAGTCCTGGCCGGGCGACATGCTGCTCGAGGCGCTGGTGGCCTGCGCCGGCGTGACGCTGAAGGCGGTGGCGACGGCTCTGGAGTTCAAGCTCGGCGCTGCCACGGTGCAGGCGGAGGGCGATCTCGATTTTCGCGGCACGCTGGGCGTTGCCAGGGAGGCGCCGGTCGGCTTCCGCGCCATCCGGCTCAGTTTCGACCTCGACACCGACGAGCCGCAGGAACGCATCGATTCGCTGCTCAAGCTCACCGAACGCTATTGCGTGGTGTTCCAGACCATCAGCACCAAGCCTGAGCTGACAGTCAGCGTGAAACGCTGAAGCTACTGCGCCGAGGGCTCTTCGGCATCCCCTTCGTCGGTGAAGGGCGAGGCGCTCGGCACGCACTGCACCGCCCAGCCCTGGGGTGTCGGCTGCTTCTGGTATTCGGTGATGGCGTTGGTGCATTGTTCGCGGGTGTCGAAGGTGCTGGGCAGGACCACCATGCCGCCCTGCGGGCCGGCGATCACCAGATACCAGACCAATGCTACGCTGGGAGCAGCCATGGGAATTCCTCACTGTGTTGGTGTGGGAGAGTCGGCCGATCCTAGCAACTCCGGGCGAGCGGTGAAAGCTCGCCCGGCGCGCGGTGCTTGCGCGCGACATCACAGCCGCGTGATGTCAATCCCGCTCTTCAGG
>NZ_RZOT01000608.1:0-3410 GCF_003999085.1 Mesorhizobium sp. M4A.F.Ca.ET.090.04.2.1 | reverse complement strand
CCTTGGGCAGCGCCATGGCGCACGAGTGCTGCATCGCCGCGCGCGCCGAGTGCCAGGGACAGCGCATCGAGCAGGATTGATTTGCCGGCGCCGGTCTCGCCGGTGAGTACCGAGAGGCCGGGCAAGAAGTCGATGTCCAGCTTCTCGATCAGGACGATATCGCGGATCGACAGCCTGGACAGCATCGCGGATGTCAGGCGCCGGTGATCAGCTTCCCGGCCTTGGATATCCACGACCCGGCATTTTCGCGCGGCTCAAGCCCATTGCTCTGCAGGAGCTTGTAGGAATCCTTGTACCACTGGCTGTCGGGATAGTTGGTGCCGAGCACCGCCGCGGCGGTCTGCGCTTCCGAGGTCAGCCCCATGGCGTAGTAGGTTTCGGTCAGGCGCGCCAGCGCCTCCTCGACATGGCGAGTGTTGGAATAGGTTTCGACAACGGTGCGGAAACGCTTGACGGCGGCGATGTATTCGCGGCGCTCGAGATAGTAGCGGCCGATCTGCATCTCCTTGCCGGCAAGCTGGTCGGTGGCGAAGCGGATCTTCTCCTTGGCGTCGTCGACATATTCTGACGTCGGCCAGCGCGTCACCAGATCCTGCATCGTCTGTACGGTGAGGCGAGCTTCCTTCTGGTCCTGCGTGACGTCCTTGATCTGACGGTAGTAGCTCAGCCCGATGATATACTGGGCGTAGGCGGCGTCATCCGTCGACGGGTAGAGGGTCAGATAGCGCTTGGCCGAGCCGATCGCCTCGTCGTAGTGGCCGGCGCGATAGTCGGCGAAAGCGCCCATCACCATCGATTTGCGGGCGAATTCCGAATACGGGTGCTGGCGGTCGACCGCGTCGAACTTCTTGCTCGCCTCGTCCAGGCGGCCGGCATTCAGATTGGCGAGGCCCTGATTGTAGAGGACGTCCGCCGGCTCGGTCTGATCGACATAGGTCGACAGGTCGACGTCCTTCTCGGAGGACATGCAGGCAGACAGGACGAGCGATGGAACAACCACCGAAAGCGCCAGGAAAACAGCCCGGCGCGGCGCTTTCGATTGACCAACTCGCTTGAAGAACATGATTGGATTCCGCCCTTTCGGCGTCATTTCAGTCGTCATTTCGCTCTGGGGCAGCAGCCATAGACCATAACCGCCTTGCCCGGCAACGCTATCTCCGGCCAATCGCACATTTTTGTGGCGGTTTGGCACTGCCGCCGCAATGGTACGATTTCACCTGCTGGTGATGCATCCATGCAACACCGGGTCGGCCGCCACAAAGCCGGAAAATCGTTAAGAATCAGATCATCCAGGGCGCGTAGAGCGGCGCACTCACGGCAATCATTTCGGCGCTGCGACCACGCTCGCGACGTGTGGTTTCGACGATCTCGAATGCAGACCGGTCGGACAGAAGCCGACGCAAAGCCGCCGCATTCATCCTGTGGCCGCCGCGATAGGAGCGGAAGCACCCGATGAAGCGGGCGCCGGCGAGCGCCAGGTCGCCCATGGCGTCCAGCGTCTTGTGGCGCGCGAATTCGTTGGCATAGCGAAGGCCGCCCATGTTGATGACGCGGTTGTCGTCACCGATCACCAGCGAGTTCTCCAGCGACGCACCGAGCGCGTAGCCGGCGGCCCAGAGACGCTCGACGTCCTTCATGAAGCCAAAAGTGCGGGCGCGCGCGATGTCACGGCGGAAAATGTCGGGATTGATGTCGGAGGCGAAGAGCTGGCGGCCGATGGCCGGGCTCTCGAAATCGATCTCGATCTCGAAGCGCGTGCCGTCATAAGGCCTGAACTCGGCCCAAGAGGCGCCATTCTCGATGCGGACCGGCTTGACCACCCGGATGTAGCGGCGCTTGACCGGCAGCGTCTCGATGCCCGCCTGGTCGAAGGCTTCGACAAAGGGCACGGCGCTGCCGTCGAGGATCGGAACCTCACGGCCGTCGATTTCGATGACCAGATTGTCGACGCCAAGTCCAAAGACCGCGGCCATCAGATGTTCGACCGTGCCGATGTGCTCACCCGCCGGATCGCCGAGCATGGTGCAGAGGTCGGTCGCACCGACTTCGGAGACAAGCGCACGAAACTCACGGCTCTCGCCGCCATTGGAAAGCTGGAAGACAATGCCGGTATCGGCGTCCGCGGGCAGAAAATGAACGGTGACGGGCTTGCCGCTATGGACGCCTGTACCCGTCAGCGTCGCGCGCGATTTTAGTGTCGTCTGATAGTCGTGCAAGACAAACCCCATGGCCCATACTGCCTGCGTCCGCTTCATCGCTTCCTGGAGTATTTTGCGGCCGGATGGATCACCCGGCGTGCGCATACATGCGGCAAAATAAACAAGACCGTGCGGCTCTTGATATGATCGGCAGGCAGGGCCAACTCCCCGAATCCCGGCAAGCCGATAGTGCTCGGGCGAAGATAATGGTCCGGCCGGGAGAGTCCAAATCACGGTTTCTTACCCTCTGTAACCGCGATCGGACGCAAGCAGGCGTTTGTAACACCTTGTTTTTGCAGCACTTAATATATTAACAGGCAAACAATCGCTTGTCTGCCTGTTAACAACTGTTACGAACCGTTAACGGTCAATTGGCCTGGCGGCGCAGGAACGCCGGGATCTCCAGCTGGTCGTCGTCCTGCACGGCCCGGCTCTGCGGCGTCAGCCGGCCCTGGTCGTCGAGCTGGCCGCGGCGCGGCGCGTAGAGCTGCGGATCCTGGCTGGCTAGACGGCGCACTTCCGGTGCCGCCTGGCGCAGTTTCGGCTCGCGCGGCTGCGCCGGCTGCAGCCGGGCTGGCTCTTCCTCACGGCGCGTCAGCCCATTGGTAAGGCGCTTCAGCAGCCCCATCGGACCGCCGTTCTCATGGTCGGCCGGACGGCTCTTGGCCTCCACCTCGGCCTTCACCACCGGCGGAAAGTCCTCGACGCGCGGCATGCGCTGGGGTGCGGCGGCAACCGGCTGCGGCATCTCCCTGAGCGGCGCGGGCTGCACCACCTGCTGCTGGACGATGGGCTGCGGCTGGGCGGGTGGCGCCTGGAAGATCTTGCTCTGCGGACGGAATTCTTCCGCATGCGCCGTCGGCGCTGGGCGAGCCTGCGCCATCGCGGCGGCATTGGCTTCGGCAAGCTGGATCGCCTCGGCGACCGGATCGGCGGCGCGCGGCTCATAGGTCTGCTGCTGGACCGGCGCCGGCCGGCTTTCCGCGACCGGGGCGGCAGGACGGCTGACCGGCTTCTGCGGTGCGGCACGGATCGAGATCGGTGCCGCGGCGATTTCGGCCGCCGACTTGTCGATACCGGTGGCGACCACCGAGACGCGGATTACGCCTTCCAGCTCCTCGTCGAAGGTGGCGCCGAGGATGATGTTGGCGTCCTGGTCGACCTCTTCGCGTATGCGGGTCGCGGCTTCGTCGACCTCGAACAGGGTGAGGT
>NZ_RZOT01000607.1:0-3412 GCF_003999085.1 Mesorhizobium sp. M4A.F.Ca.ET.090.04.2.1 | reverse complement strand
CCCCCTCAAGGGGGGAGATTGGATATACGGCCGGCCTTCGCCAATTATCGGCGGTGCAAGGGGTGCAGCGGCACGAGAACTGCCAATCTCCCCCCTTGAGGGGGAGATGGCCGGCAGGCCAGAGGGGGGTGCCTCGTGACACCCTCGGCAATTTTGGAATCAGCGCTCTACGTCACCGACCTACACGCTGCCGAGCAATTCTATGCCGACGTGCTCGGCCTCGACCTGATCGGCAGGGTCGAAGGCCGCCACGTCTTCTTCCGCTGCGGGACGGGCGTGCTGCTGCTGTTCAACGCCGAGGCGACCAAGATCCCGCCGGCACCCGATGCCAGGCTGAAGGTGCCGCCGCATGGCACAGTGGGCGAGGGCCATCTTTGCTTTGCCGCGAGCGCGGAGGAGATTGCCGGTTGGCGCCAGCACCTCGCGGCGAAAGATGTCGCCATCGAAAGCGACTTCGAATGGCCGCAAGGCGGGCGCTCGATCTATTTTCGCGACCCTTCGGGCAATTCGATCGAATTCGCCGAGCCAAGGATCTGGGGCCTGTGATGCATTCTTTGAACGGACACAAGATCGTCGTTGCCAGCCACAATGAAGGCAAGCTGCGCGAGTTCGCCGACCTGATGGCGCCATTCGGCTTCGAGGCGAAATCGGCCAAGGAGTACGGCCTGCCCGAGCCGGACGAGACCGGCACGACGTTCGAGGAGAACGCCTACATCAAGGCATATGCCGCGGCCAAGGCCACCGGCCTGCCGGCGCTGTCCGACGATTCCGGCCTCTGCGTCGACGCGCTAGACGGCGCGCCCGGCGTCTACACCGCCAACTGGGCCGAGACGCCCGACGGCAGCCGCGACTTCGGCATGGCCATGCAGCGCACCGAGGTGGCGCTGCAGGAAGTCGGCGCGGCTGAAGCCGCGCAGCGCGCGGGCCGCTTCGTCGCTGTCATCTGCCTGGCGTTTCCCGACGGCGAGGCCGAATATTATCGCGGCGAGGCCGAAGGCACGCTGGTGTGGCCGCCGCGCGGCACGCTCGGCTTCGGCTACGATCCGGTGTTCCTGCCCAATGGTTTCGAAAAGACCTTCGGCGAGATGAGCGCCGAGCAAAAGCACGGCTGGAAGCCCGGCCAGCCGACGGCGCTGTCGCACCGCGCCCGCGCCTTCCAGAAATTCGCCAAAGCGCGGCTGGGCTCGGCCTGAGATGCTGCTCGACCGCGGCCCCGGCTTCGGCGTCTACATCCATTGGCCGTTCTGCGCGGCCAAATGCCCCTATTGCGACTTCAACAGCCATGTCCGCCACCAGCCGGTCGACCAGGAACGCTTTGCGCGCGCGTTCGAGGCGGAACTGGCGACGATGCGCGCCCGCACCGGGCCGCGCGAGGTGACCAGCATCTTCCTCGGCGGCGGCACACCGTCGCTAATGAAGCCGGAAACGGTGGCCACCGTGCTGGACGCCGTGGCAAGGAACTGGACGGTGCCCAGCGGCATCGAGGTGACGCTGGAGGCCAATCCCTCCTCGGTGGAGGCCGAACGCTTCCGCGGCTACCGAACGGCGGGCGTCAACCGGGTGTCGCTCGGCGTGCAGGCGCTGAACGACAAGGATCTGCGTTTCCTCGGCCGGCTGCACAATGTCGAGGAGGCGCTGCACGCCATCGGTCTCGCCCGCGAGATCTTTCCGCGCCTCTCCTTCGACCTGATCTATGCCCGGCCGGGCCAGACGCCGGAGGGCTGGCAGGCCGAGCTCGAGCAGGCGATCGGCCATGCCGCCGACCATCTTTCGCTCTACCAGCTGACGATCGAGGAAGGCACGCCGTTCCACGCGCTGCACGCGGCGAAGAAGTTCACCATTCCCAACAACGACCATGCCGCCGATCTCTACGCGCTGACGCAGGAGGTGACCGCCGCGCATGGGCTGCCGGCCTACGAGATTTCCAACCATGCCAGGCCTGGCGCGGAAAGCCGGCACAATCTGACCTACTGGCGCTACGGCGAATATGTCGGCGTCGGCCCCGGCGCGCATGGCCGATTCGTTGAGAACGGGCGCCGCACGGTGACGATCGCCGAGAGGATGCCGGAGACCTGGGCCAATCTGGTCGAGGCCAGGGGCCATGGCGTCACCGGCGGCGAGATTTTGACGCGCTCGGAAGAGGCCGACGAGTTCCTGCTAATGGGGCTGAGGCTGGCCGAAGGCATCGACCTGTCGCGCTACGAGGCGTTTTCCGGACGCGGCCTGTCAAGCGCGCGACTGGCGGTGCTGCAGGAAGAAGGGCTTGTCGCGCCGGTCGGCAATTCGCGGCTGCGGGCGACGACGGCCGGGATGATCGTGCTGGATGCCGTGGTGGCGGACCTGGCGCGCTAAGCCCGAAAGTGGATACCGGTTTTCGGACAAGATCATGCTTGAGTAACAACCCTTGAAGAACGTCCTCTTCGTCTGCAGCCAGAACCGCTTGCGCAGCCCGACGGCCGAGCAGGTGTTTTCCAAACGCAGGGATATCGAGGTCGAATCCGCCGGCACCAATCACGACGCCGACAATCCGCTGACGCATGAGCTCGTCGCCTGGGCCGACATCATCTTCGTGATGGAAAAGGCGCACCGCGCCAAGCTGCAGAAGAAATTCCGGTCGAGCCTGAAGAAGGCGCGGTTAATCTGCCTCGACATCCCGGACGACTATGAATTCATGGATCCGGAGCTGGTGCAGCTTCTGGAAGCGAAAGTGTCGCGGTATCTCTAAGGGATACCGCCGTCCCCCCCGCGTTCGAGAGCCGTCCGCGCCCGTCGCACCGCACTAAGCGTCGTGCTTGTGGCGGTGTTTGGCGCGGTCCTTCTCGGCGAGCGCCTCTCCGGAGCGAACTGGCTTGGCGTTTTCCTTATCGCGGCGGGGGCGGTGCTGGTCGCTTATCGGGGATAGCGGCACGCCTTCGCGGGCGGTTTTGGTTTCGAGACGGCTGATGAAGATATCGAAGCGATTGGGCATCGTCCGGTCAGTGCTCCGTCGTGCTGTCGGTTTCGGCCTTGAGTCTGGTCTTCGGCCGGCGGCGCAAACGCCGCTTCCTGGCTTCGGTTTTACCGGCGACGCCATCGGCGCTGGCCGGCAGGCTCTTGTCCCTTCGCATGGCGAAACGCTTGCGGCCCGCATAGTAGGGCTCGAAAACGTCCTGAATCTTCAGGCTATCCATCCTGTGCCTCCCGAGACTCACAGACAAACGAGACTCACGGATAGAATTCGCCGGTCACGGTTTCGTTCCGCAGTATGGCAAAGGCATGGCGGCCACATTACGTCCTCGTCACGTTTTGCAACCGGACATCAGCCGTGCCAAACAGGCTGGATGGAGGGCCTAGGGTGACCAGCGACAAACGCAGCTATGTGATCGGGCAGATCGAGATACCGGCGCGGCCGCTGGGGCCGGCGCTCTATCTG
>NZ_RZOT01000606.1:0-3412 GCF_003999085.1 Mesorhizobium sp. M4A.F.Ca.ET.090.04.2.1 | reverse complement strand
CGCCGGCCGCTGTGACCTTGGCGGGCATGCCCATTGGCGCCCTGAAATCCATGCCCGAATGCAAGGCCGCGGTGCCGAGGATCGGGTCGGTGCGCACGCCAAACGGGCTGGTGACCGAATGACCGGGGGCGGGGTTGGCGAGCGGCAGCCGCCGCGCTTCCTTCTTCAGGTGATCGAGCGCATCCAGCGCCTCGTCCAGTTCCTTGACCTTGCTGTCGAATATCGTCGATGCGTTGAGCGGGATCAGCGGGCCGCCGACATCGCTATCCTTGCCGAAATCGCTGTCGACCGGCAGGCCGGCGGCCGCCAGCGCCTGGGTGATGGCGTCGGCATTCTTGTATGCATTGTCGGCAAGCGTGGTAACGCGGCTGAGCTGCTCGCTTTCGATTGCCTTGAGCGACTGGTTGATCGACACGAACAGCCTGTCGGCACGATCGGCGGCCGAATCGCTGGGCAGCGGATCGGAGCGCGTCGACCACAGCGAGAACGGTCTCGTGTCGCCGGCGCCCAGGCTGGCGACGGAATAGGTCGGCTGCTCGCCAATCAGCGCGGCGCGATCGTCCGGCTTGGCGGTTGCGGCACCGTCGGCGGCGGGTGCGGCCCCAACTTCGCTTTCGGCGCGCTCGAGGATCGGGCCAAGGCGGCCGTGGCGTTGGCTGAGCTGTGTCTGCCGTTCCAGAAGTTCGCTCACCTTGGTCTCCATCAGCTGCTGGTCGAGAAGCTGTCTGCTGGTGATGCGGTCGACCTGGGCGCGAAGCGCCGAGATGCGGTCTTCATAGGCCTGCTGCATGCGCGCCTGTCTGGCGGTCGTCGCCCCGATCAGGTCGTCTCGAAGCACCAGATAGGAGGTGGCGAGCAGATAGCCGATGACAATCGCCGCCAGCGCCGAGCCGAGGAAGGCGGCAAGCCAGGGCCGGATGGTGAAATGCCTGATTTCGTTACCCCGGGCGATGATGACCGTATGGGGTTCCTTGCGTTTGCCGAAGACCGCAGACTGACCGGTTGGGTTCACGGGACCAAGCTTTCGTTACGACACCACGAAGAGCCTGATTACATATTATTAGGGTTAACAAAGCTTTGCCGGGCCGATAGCGCCGGTAACCAATGCCCGCCGGACGGGTGTCAGGTTGCGGCGAAGACCGCCAAATCTGCCTCACAGTGCGCGCACCGCCTCCAGCACCTCTTCGGCGTGGCCCTTGACGCGGACCTGCCGCCAGATCCTGGCGATTCGCCCGTCCTTGCCGATCAGGAATGTCGCCCGTTCGACGCCCATATATTTGCGGCCGTACATCGTCTTTTCGACCCACACACGGTAGGCCTCGATGACCTTGCGCTCCTCGTCGGCGACCAGGTCGACGGTAAGGTCATATTTCTGCTTGAATTTGTCGTGCTTCTTGATGCTGTCCGGGGACAGCCCTATCACCACGGCGCCGGCCTTTTCGAAGTCCGGCTTCAACTGCGAAAAGCTGATCGCCTCATTGGTGCAGCTCGTGGTGTCGTCCTGCGGATAGAAATAAAGTACAACGGGCTTTCCAAGCAGTGCGGCGAGGTTGAGCGACCCGCCACCGTCGCGCGGAAGATCGAATTGCGGCGCAAGATCGCCTACGTCGAGATCGGCCATGTCGGTGCCCCGGTTTGAGGTTACGCGCGAAGCCGCATCGATATAGTGTCAGACGGGGATTCGTCCACGATCGAGTTCGCTACAACGGAAGATTGCGTGGATCAGGAAGAACCGCAGCACGAGAAGATCCGGTTCAGGCGTGACGAGATCACCGACCTGGGGGCTTTTCCCTCCGCCTGCAAGGTGCCGCCGCTCGGCCGCGCCAGGATAGGCCGAGGCTTTCGCGTCCTTGCGCGGGTGGTCGCCAGTTTTTGCGCGCTGGTGTTGCTGGCGGCCGGCGCGGTCTACGTGCTCGGCACATCCGGCATCGGCACCGAGCGTCTGCGAGCGGAGGCGGAAGCAGCCATCGAAAAAATGGCCGGCTTCGATGTCGATGTCGCGGTCGGCCCGGCGCGGCTGACGCTCGACGGGTCGAGCTTCATTGCCTTGCAGGTGAACGACGTCAGCCTGAAGACCGCCGGCGGTAAGCCGATCGCCGATGCCGGCCGTGTCCGCTTCGGCATCCGGCTCATCCCGCTGCTTTCGGGCGAGGTGCGCCTGACCAGCGCCCGGATTTCCGACGCGCATTTCATGCTGGCGGCGATGCCATCCACTGGCGGCGACTGGACGGCGTCGCTTCGCAACGCGGATGGCCTGATCGATTCGGACAAGGTGGTTGCCGCGGTCTTCGCCAATGTCAGCCACGCCCTCGATGCCGTGCGCGAGGATTCGATTCGCCAGGTCGATTTGCGCAATGTCGAATTCGTGCTGTCCGACACCAGTCCGGTCAAGCGGGTCACGGTGGCCGATGCCACCGTTCTGCAGACCGGCCCTGGCAGCATGCAGGCCTCCTACGACGTGGCTGTCGATGGCCGTGCGCTCGCCATAACCGCCTCGGCCGCCCGCGACACCGCGACCGGACGCATCACGACGCTCGATGCCAGCGTCAATCTCGCCGACGCCGGCACGGCTGGCGCCGCTGCGGCGACCGGTGGCAGGCTGGGCACAATCGCCTTGAAGCTGACCGGGTCGGAAGGCGCGGGCGAGACGAAGTCGCGGCTGACCGCCTCGCTGTCGCTTGCCGGCTCCGTGCTCGACCTCGGTTCGCGCGGGCTGCTGCCAGCCGATGTCGAAGCCGATGCGACACTCCTGGCCGGCGCCAACAAGATCGATGTCAGCCGGTTGCTCCTCAAGACCGGTCGCTCGACCTTCGACTTTGCCGGTTCGATCGGGCCGAAGCCGGCCGCAGCGGGGGAGGAGCCGTCCTACCGCTACGACCTAACCAGCGACGGCTCCACGCTTGCGCCGTCAGAATCGCCAGAGCCGGGGCTCAACTTCTTCGCCCGCATCGCCGGTGTTTACCAGACCAAGAGCCGCAAGCTCGTCGCCGAGCAGATAGGCATCCGTTCCGGTGGGCCAAGCGAAGTGCTCGGCTCGGCCTCGATCGCTTTCATCGACAACGGTCCGCCGGGCATATCGCTTTCGCTCAACGTGCACGACATGCCGGTCTCGCATGTCAAGCAATTATGGCCCTGGTTCTCCGCCCGGAACGCTCGTCTGTGGGTGCTGGACAATCTGTTCGGCGGCCGTGTCGTCGACGCCAATCTGCAGTTCCAGGTCGTGCCGGGACGACTTGGCAACGGCGTCCCGCTTTCGGCCGACGAGGTATTCGGCCGCTTTCAGATCGAGGGTTCGCGCTTCGACACCGCCGGCCGTATCCCGCCGATCCGCGATGCGGTGGGCGAGGTATCCTTCCATGGCAACGATGTCGACATCGCGCTGTCCTCCGGCAGCGTCTACATGGCCAGCGGC
>NZ_RZOT01000605.1:0-3414 GCF_003999085.1 Mesorhizobium sp. M4A.F.Ca.ET.090.04.2.1 | reverse complement strand
CCTCCCTTGTGTGCCGTCAGTTGGGCACAAGATGATTTTCTTGTCGGTTCACTATTTGAACCATCGTTTTGCATGTTATAGACAAACTGCAGGCTACCTCGGCTGCTGTCAAGTTAATTCACATGCGAACTATCTTGGAGAATGCATCATGAGCACGGTGGCAAGGCGGTCTCGCTGCTGGAACTGTTCACGCTCGACGAGCCGGAGATCGGGCTGTCCGACCTCGCCCGCAAGGCCGGCCTCGACAAGGCGACAGCCCGGCGTTTGCTGATGGCGCTCGCCAACCATCGGCTGATCGAGCAGGAGCCGCAAAGCCGCCGCTACCGGCTGGGCGCCGGCCTGTCGCGGCTGGCCCGCATCCGCGACGCGCATTTCCCTTTCGTGCGCGTGGCGGCGCCGGTGGCGCGGGAGCTGTCGCTCGAAACCGGCGAGACCGTGCATCTGTCGGAGTTCAGCGCTGGCGCGCTGCTCACCGTGCATGTCGAACTGTCGGCGAAGGCCAACCGCGTCAATGTCGATGTCGGCCAGATCCTGCCACTGCACGGCACGGCCTCCGGCATCGCCTTCCTCGCCGCCTCGCGGCTGCAAGTGGTCAGCGCCTATCTGGAGAAGCCCTTGCAGGCCTTCACCGCGCATACGGTGACAGGACCGGACACGCTGGCCAAAGCCATCGCTTTTGCCGCCGCGAGCGGCTATTCGCGCAGCTCGCAGGGCTATGAGGAAGGCGTGCACAGCATCGGCGCCGCGATCCTCGGCGCCGACGGCCAACCGATCGGCGCGCTTGCGGTGGCTTCCCCCGTATCCCGCGTCGACGATGCGGTCGCGGCCAACCAGGGTGCTGCGACGGTCAAGGCGGCGCGCCTGATTGCGGCACGGCTGACCGGCGAGGCGTGACATCCCGCATCGGCGAGGCTGAACTCACCATACTCGCGGCTGCCGCTCATTGGTCGCGGTCGCCGAACCTGGCCGAAGCCCCTCTTGTCGCCTTCATTTGAAAATTTGAACGGTGTTCACTTTTGTCTTGAACGCCGTTCACAATGTGCTAAATTGCGTTTATGAACATCGTTCATGGAAAATGAGCGGCGAAGCGGATGACGAAGCCTGCTGATTGTATCCGGCCCTGAAACCAGCCAGCGCCGACCCGGCTTAACCCTGAAACGAAAGGATCATATCGATGGCCACCAACAGCTATGTTTCCAACCATGCGAGTGCCTGGAAGACGTCCATCGCCATCACCAAGACGCTGCGTGACGCGGAGGAAACGGGCCGGTTCATCAACAGGCTGCAAGGCGCCAAGACCGAAAAGCTGATGATGGATATCAACCGCAGTAACGAAGTTTAACCGGCTTCCCGCTTAAAACGAGGCTCAAACCGCGCAAGCAACCGCTGACCGATCCATCTCGGATTGCTCGATGGCCTTGCCCAATGGAACTTGCCATGAACACCCATCTGATGATGTCGCGGCGCTTTGCGCCTCTCTTCTGGACGCAGTTCCTGTCCGCCTTCAACGACAACTTCCTGAAGAACACGCTGGTGTTCCTCATCCTCTTCACCCTTGCCGCGGACCAGGCGGCGTCATTGGTGACCTTGGCCGGCGCCATTTTCATGGCCCCCTTCCTGCTCTTGTCCGCGCTTGGCGGCGAGATCGCCGACCGCTTCGACAAGGCTTTCGTGGCGCGCAGGCTGAAGTTCGTCGAGATCGGCGCCGCCTTGCTGGCCGTAATCGGCATCGCGCTGTCGTCCATTCCGGTGCTGCTCACGGCGCTGTTCCTGTTCGGCGTGATTTCGGCGCTGTTCGGCCCGATCAAATACGGCATCCTGCCCGATCACCTCGAGCGCAAGGAACTGCCGCGCGCCAACGCCTGGATCGAGTCGGCCACCTTCGCCGCCATCCTCGGCGGCACCATCGCCGGCGGCGTCGTCTCCGCCGACGGCATCGGCGTTGCGGTGTTCGGACCGATCATGATGGCGCTTGCCGTCGGCTGCTGGCTCGTCAGCCGCTACATCCCGGCGACCGGTGCGGCCGCGCCGAACCTGGTGATCGACAAGAATGTCCTGCGCTCTACCTGGCGTCTGGTCAGCGAATTGCGCACCAACCAACGCATCTGGCGGGCGGCGCTGATGGCGTCCTGGTTCTGGCTGGTCGGCGCCATCGTCCTTTCCATCCTGCCAACCCTGGTCAAGAATTCGCTCGGCGGCACCGAGATCGCCGTGACCGCCTATCTGGCGGTCTTCGCGGTCGCCGTCGCCATCGGCTCGGCCATCGCCGCCTGGATGTCGCAGGGACGCATGGTGCTGTTGCCCGCCCCGGTCGGCACCGCGCTGATGGCCGTGTTCGGGCTGGACCTCGCCTGGAGCGTGTGGGGCCTTCAGGCCTCCGCCCAGGCGCAGACGCTCAGCGCCTTCTTCGCCGGCCCGAACACCATCCGAGTCGCCATTGATCTCGCCGGCCTGGCGATCGCCGGTGCCTTCCTTGTCGTTCCCACCTTCGCGGCCGTGCAGGCCTGGGCGCCGGAGGACCGGCGCGCCCGTGTCGTCGCCGCGGTGAATGTCGTCAGCGCCGGCTTCATGACCCTCGGCGGCGGCATCGTCGCCGCCATCCAAGGCGCTGGCGTCTCGATCGCCGGCGTGCTGGCCGGCCTTGCCGTGGTCAATGCCGTCGCCGCCTGGCTGATGCTGAAATACCTGCCCACGAATCCTTTCCGCGATTTCGTCTCCATCCTGTTCCGCGCCTTCCATCATCTGGAGGTCGAGGGGCTGGACAACCTCAAGGCCGCCGGCCCGGCGCCGATCCTGGCGCTCAACCATGTCAGCTTCCTCGATGGTCCGCTGGCCCTGACGCTGACCGACGAGGAGCCGGTCTTCGCCATCGACCACACCATCGCGCAGGCCTGGTGGATGAAGCCGTTCCTGAAGCTCGCCCGCGCCCTGCCGCTCAATCCGGCCAAGCCGATGTCGACCCGCACGCTGATCAAGATCGTGCAGGGCGGCGATCCGCTGGTCATCTTCCCCGAAGGCCGCATCACCGTCACCGGAGGCCTGATGAAGGTCTATGACGGCGCCGCCATGGTCGCCGACAAGACCGGCTCGATGGTCGTGCCGGTGCGCATCGACGGGCTGGAGAAGAGCTACTTCTCGCGGCTGACGTCGCAGCACGTGCGCCGCCGCCTGTTCCCGAAGGTCAAGGTGACCATCCTGGAACCGGTGAAGCTCGAAGTTCCGCAGGAGTTCAAGGGCCGCCAGCGTCGCACCGCGGCGGGCGCCGCCCTCTATCAGGTGATGTCGGATCTCGTCTTCCGCACCGAGGACATCGACAAGACGGTGCTTGAGAAAATCATCCTGACGGCGAACGAGCGCGGCATGAAACAGCTCGCCGTGCAGGACCCGGTCACCGGCCCGCCGAGCGACGGCCAG
>NZ_RZOT01000604.1:0-3416 GCF_003999085.1 Mesorhizobium sp. M4A.F.Ca.ET.090.04.2.1 | reverse complement strand
ACGAGGGGATCATCATCAGAAGCCGCCACTACCTCGACATCTTCTGCCTCGACCCCGCGATCGTGCGGCCCGGCATACGCTTCTTCGACATCCTCCAGCACAGCGTCGAGATCGGCGTCGCCTCGCACAGCGCGGCGGATCTCTACGCCATCCGAAAGCCCTATATCGACGGGGCGAAGCCCTCGACCTATGAGGAAACGCTGTCGGATGGCCGCATCATCGACATCTCGCATCGGCCGCTGGCTTCGGGCGGCTGGGTGTCGATCTACGAGGACATCACCGTGCAGCGGCGCGCCGAGCTGGAGCTGAAAGAGCAGCATCGTCGCTTCGACGCAGCGCTGGCCAACATGTCGCAAGGCCTGCTGATGTATGACGCGGACGGCAAGATGATTGTCCGCAATGAGCGTTTTCTGGAACTCTACAACGTGACCGCCGCGGATTTCCCGCTGGGAACGACCCATCGTGACGCGCTCGAACGGCTGGTGGAGCTCGGCATCTATACGAAGATCGATGTCGATAGCGAAGTCGCCAAGACCGAAGCCTGCCGGAAAGCGGCGAAAATACACTCGACATACCGCCACCTTAGCGATGGCAGGACGCTTTTGGTCACACGACGACCGATGAGCGGCGGCTGGGTGGCAACTTTCGACGACGTCACCGAGCGCCAGCTTGTCGAAGAGCGCATGACCCATCTCGCGCATCATGACACGCTGACCAACCTGCCCAACCGTTCGATGTTCCGCGAGCGCCTCGACAAGGCCTTGAGCGAGGCGACGGTCGCGCCGATGGCGATCTTCTCGCTCGACCTGGACCGCTTCAAGGCGGTCAACGACACCTTTGGGCACCCGGCCGGCGACTGGCTGCTCAAATGCGTGGCCGAACGGCTGCAGCGCTGCCTGCGCAACGAAACGGATGTCGTCGCCCGCTTCGGCGGCGACGAATTCGCCATCATCCAGTTCAACGTCAAGGGCGCCGACGACGCCGAAAGGCTGGCCAAGCGCATTGTCGAAGTCATCGGCAAGCCCTATCGCGACAAGAGCCGCGACATGCATGTCGGCATTAGCCTTGGCATCGCGCTCTACCCCAACGATGGCAAGGATGCCGACACGCTGTTGAAGAATGCCGACATGGCGCTTTATCGCGGCAAGAGCGAGGGCCGCAACGTCTACCGGTTCTTCGAGCCCGGCATGGATGCGATGGTGCGGGCGCGGCAGGTGCTCGAAACCGACCTCGAGGCAGCGCTGCCACGGCACGAGTTCGAGCTGGAGTTCCAGCCGATCATGAACATCCCCTCCGGCGAGGTCGTCGGCGCTGAAGCCCTGATGCGCTGGCATTCGCCGACGCGCGGCCGGGTGTCGCCCGATGATTTCATACCGGCCGCCGAGGAAACCGGGCTGATCGTGCAATTGGGCGACTGGGCGCTGCGGAAGGCCTGCACGGCGGCAGCGGGCTGGCCGCATGCGATGCGCATCGCCGTCAACGTCTCTGCCGTGCAGATCAAGAGCGGCACCTTTGCCCGCAGCGTGATTGCGGCGCTGGCCTTCTCCGGTGTGCCGGCCGACCGGTTGGAGCTCGAAATCACCGAAACGGTGCTGATGGACGAGAGCGACACTGTGCTGAAGACGCTCGGCCAGCTGCGCGATCTCGGCATCCGCATCGCGCTCGACGATTTCGGCACCGGTTACTCCTCGCTGGGCTATCTCCGGCGCTTCCCGGTCGACAAGATAAAGATCGACCGCTCCTTCATCCGCGACATCGATAACCGCGACACCGCGGCGATCGTGCGCGCAGTGATCGGGCTCGGCGCGCAACTCGGCATCACCGTCACCGCCGAAGGCGTCGAGACAGAAGCGCAGCTCGACATGCTGCGCGAGGCCGGCTGCGTCGAGGCGCAAGGCTACCTGATCGGCGTGCCGTCGACGGCGGCGGAGATCAACCGGCTGCTGAGAACGGGGACGGCTCTGCGCCGGTCCGGATGAAGGAGAACGCTCAGCGTAGCGTCTCGATGTACTTTTCGTGGAAGCTGACATAGCCGGGCTCAATCAACTTGAGATGGCGCTCGATCAGCCCGTGGAACTCCGGCAACCGATGGAATGGCACGCCGGGATAGGCGTGATGCTCGGCATGGAAGGGCATGTTCCAGGCAAGCTTGCGCACCAACCAGTTGGTCAGCGTCGTCCTGGTGTTCTCCAGCATGTTGGCGACGAAGGGGCAACGGCCGTGCTCGGCGAGCAGATAGAGCCTGAGGAACGGCTGTCCGAGCAGCGCCGGCAGGATCCAAACGTAAAGCAGCACCGTTGCCTTGAACCAGAGCGCGAGCAACAGCACGGCGGCGTAGACGGCGATCATGGCGCGCGCCTCGGCGCGCACCTTCGGACGCCCCTTCGGGGGCACGTAGCTCTCATGGCCACCACCAGTCGCGTTGGTGTAGAGCGTCTTGAAGTGGCCCCACCATACCGGGAGACCCGAAACATGGACGATGTATTGCCGCAGGGTTTCGGGCTTCGGAAAGGCGAGTTCCGGGTCGTTGTCCGGATCCTGGGTGAAGCGGTGGTGGGCGAAATGGAAATAGCGGAACCAGTCGGCGGGCAGTACGATCGCCAGGCTGCACAGCCGCGCGACGGCATCGTTCAGCCACTGCGTCTCGAAGGCGGTGCGATGCACCGTCTCATGCAGCAGCGTGAACAGGAAGACGATCAATATGCCTTGCGGTAGCATCAGCAACGGCCAGAACGGCACCTTGGCGGCGATCAGGCCTCCGAGCAGCAGGATGGCGTCGAAATGGGCAGCGAGCTGAATGAGCCCCGGGCCGTCCGACTTGCCGGTCAGGCGACTGCGCTCCTCATTGGTAAGCGATGCGATGACGTCGCGATGGTCCATGGTTCGTTCCGGCTGCTCGACTTTGTTCACGCACATTAGCCACAAAGAAACCTTTCTAAAAATGAGGATTTCTGCAATCTAGATAAGTTCAACTTATCTTATGGATTGCCCGTGGCCACGCTACCCTCACTGAAAGGACTGCAAGCCTTCGAGGCGGCGGCGCGCGCCGGGAGCTTTGTCGCGGCTGCGGAAGAGCTGTCGATCTCGGCGGCCGCGGTCAGCCAGCTCATCCGCACCGTCGAGGCGCAGATGGGCCGCAAGCTGTTCCATCGCGTCAACCGGCGCGTCGTGATGACCGAAGCCGGCGTGGAGATGCTGCCCAGGTTGACCATGGCCTTCCAGGAGATCGGCAGCGTCTCGCGCGAGGTCAGCGGCGGCGCATTCCGCCCCCGGCTCGTCGTGTCGGTGCCGCCTTCCATGGCGATGGGCTGGCTTTCCGAGCGTCTCTCCGGCTTTGTCGCCAGCCACGGCGCCGTCGACATCTCGCTCAGGGGCGACGACGATCCGGTGCCGTTCGACCGCGAGCTGATCGACAT
>NZ_RZOT01000603.1:0-3416 GCF_003999085.1 Mesorhizobium sp. M4A.F.Ca.ET.090.04.2.1 | reverse complement strand
CGGTTGACCTGGTCGACCAGCGCCTTGATGTCGGTGGTCGGCGCGAACTTGCCCCAGCGGATGTTCTCGGCGAGGAACCAGGCATCATGGCTCTTGAAGGGGTAGGAAACCCCGCCGTTCCAGAACTTCATGTGGAGGTCGGTGCCCTTGGCGACGCGGTCGTTGCCGTAGTTGATGTCGCCCTTAAGGCGGCCGATGATGTCGGCGAGCGGCACGTTCATCCATTGCCGCTTGCCGATGATGGAGGCCATCTCCTCCTTGTTCTCCATCGCCTCGCACCATTGCTGGGCTTCCATGACGGCCATCAGGATGGCCTTGGTGGCGTTGGGATATTTCTCGATGAAGGCGGCGCGCAGGCCGAGGGCCTTTTCCGGATGGCCCTTCCACAATTCACCCGTGGTGGCGGCGGTGAAGCCGATGCCCTGGTGGACGAGCTGCTCGTTCCACGGCTCGCCGACGCAGAACACGTCCATGTTGCCGACCTTCATGTTGGCCACCATCTGCGGCGGCGGCACGACGATGGTCGAGACGTCCTTGTCGGGATCGATGCCGCCGGCGGCCAGCCAGTAGCGTATCCAGAGGTCATGCGTGCCGCCCGGGAAGGTCATGGCGGCCTTGACCTCGTTGCCGGCGGCCTTCTTGGCCGCAAAAGCCTCCTTCAGCTTGGAGGCGTCGAGGCCGACGCCGGTGGCGGCGTATTCCTGGGCGACTGAAATGCCCTGGCAGTCGTAGTTCAGCCGCGCCACGATCGCCATCGGCATCGGCTGCTTGTTCTGCGTCACCTTGCCGGTATGCATGAGGTAGGGCATCGGCGTCAGGATATGGGCGCCGTCGATGCCGTTGGCCTCGCCGCCGAGCACCAGATTGTCGCGCGTCGCGCCCCAGGAGGCCTGCTTCAGCACCTCGACATCGGGCATGCCGTATTTGGCGAACAGCCCCTTCTCCTTCGCGATCATCAGCGGCGCCGCGTCGGTGAGCGCGATGAAGCCGAGCTTGGCGCCGGTCACTTCCGGCGCGGCGGTCGCCGCATAGGCGCCCGAAGGCAGGAGCTTGCGCGCCGCCACCAGCAGCCCCGCCGTCAGCGCGCTTCTGGCGAGGAAGTCGCGACGCGACATGCCCTTGAGGGTGGTTCCAGTTCCGATCCGTTTCGTCATCGTCATCTCCGGTTGGACGCCGCTTGGGACCGGCGCCGTCGATTGCGTGTTCGGTCAAAACAAAAAGCTGCCGGCCAGGTCGCTCGCGTCCGTACATCCGGGATCGCGTGTCGACCTGAGCGGCAGCTTTGCCTGTGGCGCCCGCCATTGGACGCCTGTTCCGTGACTCCGCGAGGAGCCTGGTTATTGCAATGCAGAAACCGTGCCAGTTTCAGATGAGATGACGAACACCAATTAAATCAACTGCATAGAACAAGGATCGGCACGCCGACCCGCAGGACGCACAGGCCAAAGATTGTTCATTAGCACAAGCGCACGCACAATTATTGTGCAATGCACAAGAGTGGCGCAAAAATAATCAGGTCCGCAAAACCAGCTCTCGACACGGTGATTTTGACAGATTGGGACGTCACGGCGCGGATCCTGGGATCTGCGCCGCGTCGCTTCGCTCCAGGATGACGACGACATGGCGCTTCGGCTATCTCCAAGGCGTCCGATCCGGCACCCCGCCCTATCGACATGTCAGAACGTCTGCGCCAGGGAACTAGCCGATTGCGGGTCGGCAATATAGGCAGGGTCAGCCTGAGACAATTTCGTAGTGAAGAACCTGGACGTCGCCGAGGGTCGATCTTCGTCCAGGCGAGATGACGCCGGAGCCGAAGAGGAGAATATCTTCGCGGCGCACGAATACTTCATGGTCGGGTCCCATCGACACAAATGTGCCCGACGAGCTTCGCTCGATAAGCCGGGCCTTGCCATTTGAAATGGTGAAGGTGGCGTGGTGCCTTGAGACCCAGGGCAGATCGACGACGATATCGCATTCCGGAGATCGGCCGAACGTCACGAATTCGTTGTTTCGGCAGGATCGCAACTGATCTCCATAGCCGATGACTAGCTTGATCTGCGGGGGCGGGACGGAGCGCCTATCGACAATGGTGCCCCGGCTGGCGATGTGCGTATTACTGAGGGTCCCGTCGTCGCTCCTCAGAGTATAGACATCGAAGAGTTCTTGCTTCCCCTTGAAAGCCATCTTGTCGAGGAGCCGCAGGCCACTACGGCTCCCCGCGGTAAGGCCTTCGAAGAAGCTCTGGCTGATCAGCACCTCCCCGGGGTTGGCCGTGCTGGACAACCTGGCGGTGACGTTGATAACGTCGCCGAATACCGCGCCCCGCGCGCGAATGACCGCCCCGAAATGTAATCCGATACGGGCGCGCAACGGCCCTTTCGTCAATTGGTGGCTGATTTGGCAGGCGGCCCTCAGTGCGGTCTCCGGGCTCTCGAACAGGCTGAGTACGTCATCGCCCTTCGAGTAAATGAAATCGCCGCCGTGCTGGGCGACGATCGCTCCCATTGCGTCCAGGCAATCCGAAACCTGCTGCAGAGCGGCATCGTCGCCGATGCGCTCATAGAGAGGCGTGCTGCCCACGACATCGGCCAAAAGGACTGCGGCCAGAAGTCTTTCCTGATCCATCGATCTCGTATCCGCCCGAGAACGCAGCGTATATAGCACACCAAAATTGCCTTTGACTTATCAACTTGCGCGCATTGGCGATCCGCTACCCCGGCACGTCGGATCTACTGCGCCAAGGAACCAGCGTGTTTCTGGCCGGCAATGTAGGCTTCGATCTCGTCGGGATCGAAGATCTGGCCGTCGAAGAACCCGTCCGGGCCCAGCACCAGGCTTGCGCCTGCCGAACCGACAGGGGTCGCGGCCTTCAGCGCGCCTTCGACCTTGGCATTGGCGCCGGGCAACGCCACGCCGAGCGGCTTCAGCGCCGAGCGATAGAGGTCGGGCCGGTAGCAGTTCCAGGCGATGGCGAGGTTTTCCGGCGTGTGCGCCAACTGCCCCCAGCGCACCATCTGCGTGTAGAACCACAGCGCATGGCTCTTCCACGGAAAATTCGCCGCCTTGTCGAAGGGCACGAAGAAATCCGCGATCGCCCGCTCGGCGCCGCCGCCGAGCCTGAGTTGTCCGGTCAGGATCGGCATCTGCACCGCAGCCGGCAGGCCGAGGAAGCCCGGCCCGGCCATCAGCGCCGCCAGTTCGGCATGGTTCGCCGGGTCCTGACACCAGCGCGCCGAATGATGCAATGCACGCAGCAGCGCCGCCAGCGCCTCCGGATTCTCCTCCGCCCAGGCCTTGCGCACGCCGATCACCTTCTCCGGGCTGTTGCGCCACAGCAGCGCCTTGACGGTGACGATATGGCCGATGCCGACGGCGACCGCGGCGCTGTTCCAGGGCTCGCCGACGCAGTAGCCGTC
>NZ_RZOT01000602.1:0-3437 GCF_003999085.1 Mesorhizobium sp. M4A.F.Ca.ET.090.04.2.1 | reverse complement strand
GGTGGTACTTCTACAAGGCCGGCGGCGCGCTCGAAGGCACGCGCATCCAGGCGGTCGATCCCGGCGGCACGATCTGGCAGCGCATCGGCCCGCAGCGCGTCATCGGCTCCGTCGTCTATCCCGCCGCGGAGGTCGATGCCCCCGGCCTGATCCGCCATGTCGAGGGTACGCGGTTCTCGCTTGGCGAGCCGTCCGGCGAAAAGAGCGAGCGCGTAAACGCGCTGGCGCGCGAGATGGTCAAAGCCGGACTGCAGGCGCCGGTGCGCGAGGACATCCGCTCGGAGATCTGGATAAAACTCTGGGGCAATCTGTCCTTCAATCCGATCTCGGCGCTGACCGGCAGCACGCTCGCGGCCATCGTCGCCGACGAGGGAACGCGAACGCTTGCCCGCGCCATGATGCTGGAGGCGCAAGCGATCGGCGAAAGCCTCGGCGTCCGCTTTCCGATCCCCGTCGACAAGCGCATCAAGGGCGCCGGCGACGTCGGCGAGCACAAGACTTCGATGCTGCAGGATCTGGAGCGCGGCCGCCCCATGGAGATCGACGCGCTGGTGAGCGCGGTGCAGGAACTCGGCCGCCTGACCGGCCAGCCGACGCCGAACATCGACAGTGTGCTGGCGCTGGTGCGGCGCCTTGCCATCGAGCGCGGGTGTTATTCGCCGTTGTAGCTGGCAGGTGGACGGCGACAACGATGCCTTGGCCACGATGTGAGCATGTTGCCGCGGCGAGCCCGTCTCGCTCATCCTGACATGAATTGTCACCTGTCGACCGGGTCAATGGTGGCAGCCGAGCAATCGACCCCCTACCTGCGACTGGTCTGAACAGGAGGAAGTCATGACCACTGCCGAAATTGCCAAGGATTTCACGGAGCTCCTCAAGCAGGGCGACAGCCACAGCGCTGCCGCGAGGTACAATGCCGACGACATCGTCAGCTATGAGGCCATGGAAGGGCCGATGGCCGTTTGCAACGGCAAGGAAGCCGTCAAGCAGAAGGGCGAGTGGTGGGAAGCGAACCATGAGGTTCACGGCGGCTCGGTCGACGGCCCCTATGTCAATGGCGACCAGTTCGCGCTGCGCTTCAAGTTCGACATAACGCCCAAATCCACCGGCGAGCGCGTCACCATGAATGAGGTCGGCCTCTACACGGTCAAGAACGGCAAGATCAGCGAAGAGCGTTTTTATTACTAGCCTGGCCAGTCCCGCTCGCTGCGTTTTGTCGTTATCTCACGCGGCCGGGGGCGAAGCGCTCCGGCCGCCGTTTGAGGGCGAGACCTCAAATCGTCTTTGCATAGTCCGCAAGCTGGTCGGCCACCGTGCCCCAGCCATCGAAGAAGCCCATCTCTTCATGGCTGTCGCGCGTCGCCTCGTCGCGGTGGATGGCGGTGGCGGTATAGCGTGTGCCTTTGCCTTCTTGTGTCAGCGCAATGACCGCGGTGATGAACGGCTCACCGGACGGCCGGTAGCCGGGTAGCAGCGCGTCCGTCCACACCAGGCGCTCGTTCGGCACGATCTCGAGATAGCAGCAATGGCGGTCGTTGACCTCCTTGCCGTCGGGCGACTGCATGCGGGTGCGAAACAAGCCGCCGGGCCGAAGGTCGATCTCGCAATCGGTGATGATCCACGGCTTCGGCGTGAACCATTGCTTGACGTGCTCTGGCATCGTCCAGGCGCGCCAAAGCAGTTCGCGCGGCGCGTCGAGGACGCGTTCCAGTGTCAGGTCCAGCCTCGGATCGAACTTGAATGGATAGCTCATTTTTCTTTCTCCTTAAGCGACATGACATAGGCATCGAACTGGTCGAGTCGGCTCTCCCAGAGCGCGCGCTGTTCGGCCAGCCAGTTCTCCGCGAGCGCCAGCGGCTCGGGTGAAAGCCGGTAGGTCCTGACGCGCCCGGCTTTCTCCGAACGGACAAGTCCACAGCCTTCCAGCACCTTGAGGTGCTCGACGAAGGACGGCAGCGCCATGTCGAACGGCTCCGCCAGCTCACTGACCGAGGCAGGGCTCCTGCCCAGCCGCTCCACCACGAGGCGGCGCGTCGGATCGGCGAGCGCGCGAAAAATGCCGTCGATCGGCGGCACGCTTTCGCTGACGGTCTGCGGGCTCATGGTTGGTTCTCCTCGGTCGCTGCTCGTCGGCAATTACTTAGGAAAAAACCTAAGTATTGGCAAGGCCAAAAATCGAGGTGTGGACGGTTGGCAAAGCGGGCAGGGCGGGCCTACGGTTCCGTCGGATTCGTAAATCCGTCAGTTCAAGAGGCCTGTTTTGACGATCACCATGTATGGCATCACCAACTGCGACACGATCAAGAAGGCGCGCGTCTGGCTGGAAAGCCGCGACGTTCCCTACCGCTTCCACGACTACCGGGCCGAGGGCATCGAGGCGGAGAGGCTGAACGGCTGGGTCGGAAAGGTCGGCTGGGAAAAACTGCTCAACAAGGGGAGCACGACTTTTCGCGAACTGCCGGGCGAGGAGAAGGGTGCGCTCGACGAGAAGAAGGCGAAGAAGCTGATGCTCGCCAAGCCGACGATGATCAAGCGACCGGTGCTGGAGGTTGGAGAGCGCATCCTGGTTGGATTCAAGCCGGAGGCTTATGAGGAGGTGGTTGGCGGGAAATAAGGGGCCATCTCGTACGCAGCAATCCTTCGCGCCCCCCTCTGTCCTGCCGGACATCTCCCCCTCGAGGGGGAGATTGGCAGCTTTGGCGCGTCGCTCATTCCTGCGACGTTGGCGATTTGGCGAAAGCCGGCGCGAAAGCTGATCTCCCCCCTTGAGGGGGAGATGGCCGGCTGGCCAGAGAGGGGGGCGAAGGAACTCGACGTCATTTATGCTTGGGCTTGCAAATACTCCGCCAGCGCCACCGCATTGTTGTGTGCCTCATCATGTGCGCCATAGAGCAGCGTCACCTTGCCTTTGCCGAGCAATGCGCGCAGCTGGGCCATCGCCTCGCCATTCCCATCCAGTTCCGCCGAATACCGCTTCCGAAACTCCGCCCAGCGCTCCGTCTCGTGCCCGAACCATTTGCGCAGTTCGTCGCTCGGGGCGATCTCCTTCAGCCATAGCGTCAGCGCGGCATCCGTCTTGGCGATGCCGCGCGGCCAGATGCGGTCGACCAGCACCCGTTGGCCGTCCGCTTTCGCCGGCGCTTCATAGATGCGCTTCACCGCTATGTCGAAGGCCATCACACCCTCAAAGCGAACCCCCTCAGGCCCATTCGCCCTTACGCATCACCGGCACGCGGCTGCCGTCCTTGCCGAGACCGTCGATGTCGATCTTGTCCGAGCCGATCATCCAGTCGATGTGAATAAAGCTTTTGTTGCCGCCGCGCGCGGCGATCTCGTCCTGGCTGAGCGAGGCGCCGTCGACGAAGCACTTCGAATAGCACTGGCCGAGCGCGATATGGCAGGCGGCGTTCTCGTCGAACAGCGTGTTGAAGAACAGC
>NZ_RZOT01000601.1:0-3454 GCF_003999085.1 Mesorhizobium sp. M4A.F.Ca.ET.090.04.2.1 | reverse complement strand
CGTTCGCGACATATTGGAGCGCGGCGAGGAGTTCGAGACGCCCTACGGGCCGGAAATGGCCGAGCTGGCGCGCGGCTCGAACTTCATCCTCGGCATGCAGGACGGCGCCGCCTACCGGCAGATGAAATCGTCGGTGCTGAGCGCCTTTCCGCCGGCCGAGGTCGAGGCCAAGGTCAGGCCGATCGCGGCGCGCCATTCCAAGGACATCATGGCGGCCGCCAGCCCCGGCTTCGACGCCATCGGCGGGCTGATGAAGATCGTTCCGGTGCACATCTGCCGCGACTATTTCGGTTTGGAGATCGACGACGAATCCGAATTCGCCGACTGGGCGATCGCCTTGAGCGCGCTGTTCTTTTCCGATCCGACGGCAAAACCGGCCACGCGCGAGCTCGCGGTCGTCGGGGGCGACCGGCTGATCAAGCTCATCGACCGTTCCATCGACGCGATCAGGGAAAAGGGCGCCAAGAACGAGCAGCCGCTGGCGCGGCTCGTTGCCCTGCTCGATCAGGGCCGCATGTCGCGGCCGGACATTCATTCCATCATGCTTGGCATGATCGCCGGCTTCGTGCCGACCAACGTGCTGGCCGGCGGCAATTGCCTGGACGTCATCCTGTCCAGGCCAGACGCGCGGCAGGCAATCGACGCGGCGCTCGCCGAAAACGACACGGCGAAGCTCGACCGGGCCATCATGGAAGCCATGCGCTTCAAGCCGATCTGGGTCGGCCCCTGGCGCTACACCTCACGCGACACGGTTATCGCCAAAGGCACGCCCCGCGAGCGGCTGGTGAAGGCGGGAACGGTGGTGATGCCGGCCACGCTGTCGGCGATGTTCGACCCGGAGGCCGTGCAAAATCCCAACGATTTCGACACCACGCGTCCGTACCGCGATTACCTGGTCTTCGGCCACGGCATCCATCTGTGCATCGGCGCCGAGATCGCCAGGATCCAGATCGGCGAAAGCCTGCGCGCGCTGTTCGGCAAGGAGAAATTGCGCCGCGCGCCGGGCAAGGCCGGGCGACTAGTCAACATCGGCGCCTATCCGGAGAGCCTCAAGGTCGACTTCGAGCAGCCGGCGCTCTGCCGCACCGTCGACCAGTCGATGGTGACTGTGGTCTGCCCGGTCGTCCGGACCGTGCCGCTGGATGCCATCCGCGACAAGGTCGCCACGCTCGGCAATCCGGCCAACGAGGAGATCAGCGCCGCGCTCGACATCTCCGCCACCATCCATTTCACCAGCCTCGCCGTCGCCGGCACCGGCGAAATCGATGACGCTTCCGGTCTTGAGAAGGGTGCGCTTGTGCTCGAAATCTCCGGCGACGGCAGCGCCGGCGAGGTCATCGACGCCGTCTCCCAAGCCATCGGTCACCGGCTGCGGCCGATCTTCAAGGACGTCTGCGGCCTGCCCGAGGGCGGCTCGCTCAGCGACTTCCTGCGCAGGCACAATATCGAGATATCGCCGTCCTTTGGCAGCAACGCCGGGCTGGTGTTTTCCGGCACGCCGGGGCATTCGGTCCGCCGCATCCTGGCTGAAGCCGAGCTTGCCGACACCGTGCGCGGCATCGCCGAGCAGCCGCGCGCCGGCAACGGCGATGCCGCCATGGTGCTTGCCGAGGCCCGCCGGCATGTCCATTCGCTGGGTCGGTTCGACTGGGCTTTCCAGCCCGCCGAAAGCCAACTCGAAAATCCGCCCGGCAAATGGTGGCGGGCCATCACCACGACGTTGCTCGCGCCGCCGATGCTGGTCGCCGTCGCGGTCGTGGTGCTCGTCTGCTGGAAGCTGACCTACAAGCTGGTGTTCGGCGATCCGAGCGGCCTCAGCTTCACCACCATCGCAATTGCCGGCACGGCGCTTCTGCTGGCCGTGCTCGGGCTCATCGCGATGATAGTTGTGGCGCTTGGCGTCTGCTTCATCGCGTTACGGCGCCTCGAAGACATTGACCGTCCGCACAACACGCCCGTCGACCTTGATGCGCTGGACAAGATCATCGTGCATGAGGATCGCGCAGCGCAGAACCATATGACGGCGATCTCGACGATGAAGGTCGGAACCTTGCGACGTTTGGCGCTCCGGCTGTCTTTCTATCTGATCTCGATCACGGCGCGGAAAGTGTTTCGACCGGGCTTCCTCGGCACCATCAACACCATCCATTTCGCCCGCTGGGTGCTTTTGCCCGGAACCAACAGGCTGATGTTCTTCTCCAACTATGGCGGCAGCTGGGAAAGCTACCTGGAGGATTTCATCGCCAAGGCTGCTTCCGGGCTCACCGGCGTGTGGAGCAACACCGAAGGCTATCCCCGCACGCGATGGCTCTTCCTCGATGGCGCGCGCGACGGCGACCGGTTCAAACGCTGGGCACGGCGACAGCAGGTGCCGACTCTGTTCTGGTATTCGGCCTACCGCGAGCTCAACACCGCGGCCATCCGGATCAATTCCCGGATCAGGCGCGGCATTGCTTCGGCCACCGACAACGAGGCGCGCGACTGGCTGAGCCTGTTCGGTTCTCTGCCGCGGCTGGCGACCGAAAGAACCACCGTTCAAAAAACCACCTCGCTGCTGGCCAATATCAGTTCGGCCTTTCCGCCGCCTCTCGAGCAACAGCTGGAAACCGGCGAGATCCAGTCCATCTTCTTCGGTCCGTTCGGGTCGCTGGCGCACGCGCATATGATGGCGATTGCCATACCCCAGACCCTGTCCAGGGCGAGCCGCAGGGCCTGGCTCGAATTCGTCGTTGCCCGCGCGAGTTTTGGCGATGGCGTGCCGCGCGAGCGCGCCATGACGCTGGCATTCGGTCCTGACGGCCTTCGCCGCCTCGGACTGGACGGCGGCGTCGAGGGCGATCCGCTCGGCACGTTTCCTGTCGCCTTTCGCCACGGCATGGGCAATCCCGAACGCAGCCGCATCCTGGACGATCTCGGCGACAGCGTTCCCGACAAATGGCAATGGGGTTCACTGCAGAAGCCGGTGGACGCCGTCGTCGTCTGCTATGCCGAAAGCCCCGAGATCCTGAAGGCCGAGCTTGCCGCGCTGAAGAAAAAGACATCGAGCGCGGGGATGGTGCTGGTTTCGGAACTGCCGCTCGCGGTCAAGCGGGAAGGCAAGCGCGCCGTCGAGCATTTCGGCTTCGTCGACGGCGTGTCGCAGCCGATCGTGCGCGGCACGGCGCGCGCAAATGCGGGTGCTGCACCCATGCATCTGGTCGCGCCAGGCGAATTCCTGTTCGGCTATCGCGACGAGCACGGTTTCTACCCGGCTTCGCCGTCCGTCCCGGCCGCGCAGGACCGCTCCGGTATCCTGTCAGCGGTGCGCCGCAACCGGCAGATCGCCGGATTGCCACCCCCGCCGCACGATTTCGGCCGCAATGGCTCCTTTCTGGTCGTGCGCCAGTTCGAGCAGCACGTCGAGCGCTTCGACGATTATTGCAAGGCGGCAGCCGCGCAAGTGGCGGGCGAGACC
>NZ_RZOT01000600.1:0-3465 GCF_003999085.1 Mesorhizobium sp. M4A.F.Ca.ET.090.04.2.1 | reverse complement strand
CATCATGATTGAGCGGGAAATCGCCTCAATGGCCGATGACGACGCCGCTGTGCTGCTCCTGCTCACCTGAATTGCAAGCGGCTTAGAATTTCGCAGTGACTCCTTGCACCCTGTACCTGCCCGAAAAAGCAGGACAGGAAATTTGGCCAGGTTCGTTTTCCGCAATGGCATCTTCGTCGACCGGCAGACCGGCGTTCCGATGGAAAAGCCGTTCGCCGGCCAGATCGTCATGCCGAACGTCATTTCCGATATCCCGGATTATGCCTCGCCGATCGACGGCCGAATGATCACGTCGCGCTCTGAGCGCCGCGATGATCTGAAGCGCAACAACTGCGTCGAATACGAGCCTTCCCTGTCGCCGACCAAGGGCAAATTTCGCAACCCCGATTTCTGCAAGAAGCGGGGCCTTCAGGTGTCAGAGGAATTTCGATGAGCACTGCAGTCGCAGAAAGCCTTGCCAATAACGCCCCGCCGGCCGGCGCCATCGCCGAGGCCGTGAACAACGATGCCGCGACGGCCCTGGCCGATGACGCGGCGCTGGAAGCCATCTGGAACAAGCACGAGCGCGACAACGGCGCCGAGCGGGACGATGGCAAGTTTTCCAGCCCGAGTCCCGAGAAGAAGGCCGCCGCGAAAGCCGAAGCCGGCAAGGTATCGCCCGAGGGCGGTGGGGGAGAGGAACAGGCCGGCGGCGGTCTGACGCCTGACGCAGGGTCGGTTCCTCTCCCGGCCAATTGGCAAGGCATCAAGGGCGGCGTCGCCGAGAACGTCAAGCAGGCCTGGGAGAAGGCACCGGCCGAGCTGCGCAAGTTCGTCGCCGATCGCGAGCAGGAGCTTCAGGGCCGCCTGTCCGATCACGGCAGGGCGATGTCGGCCTACAAGCCCATCCAGGAAATCCTCGACCGCAACGGCGGCTACTTCGACCCGAACACCGGGAAGAAGATGGCGGACGGCAAGGTCGTCACGCCAGCCCAGGCGATCGAATATCTTTTCAACGTCCAGCAGAGCATGGACAAGGCTCCCGTCGAAACGATCATGAGCATCATCGACGGCTATGGCATTCGCGACAAGATTGCGGATGTCTTCGGCCAGACCGTCCAGCAGGGCGAAAGCGAATTGCGGCAGGAAATCGCCGGGTTGAAGCAGATGCTCGCATCTGTCCACAACTCCGCGAACATCGACGACCGCATAAACCAGAGGCTTCAGGAGCGCGACGGCATCGCCGCCGCCAATGAGGAGCTGAGCCGCTTGTCAGCCGACAAGCCGCTTTACTCGGAAATCCCTGAGAAGCGGATGGTCAGCTTCATCAACGATGCATGGGACCGGCTTGGAGCCACCGCCTCGAAAGAGGCCGTGTTCAACCTGGCCTATGACATGGCAGTCAACGCCGATCCCGATCTGCGGGCCAAGGCAGCCGCCGCCAAACCGGCCGCTCCCAAGGACACCGGAAAGGTCGACGCGGCCAAGCGCGCCAACTCCGTCAACATCCCCTCAACAGCGTCGGGCAAGGCTCGAGTTCTCACCGAAGATGAGGAACTGGCCGCTGTCTATGACCGGAACCACAAAGGACAATAGCGATGGCTGGACCGTCGACTACCTTCACGGAAATGGTGTCCACCACCCTTCGCAACAGTGCGACGGAAGTGGCGGACAACGTTTCGAAGAACAACGCCTTCCTCAACCGGCTGAAGAAGAAGAACAAGATCCGCAACCTTGACGGCGGCACCGAAATCCAGGTGCAGCTCGAATACGCGGAAAACAGCACCTATCAGCGTTACGCCGGCCTCGACACGCTGAACACCAACGGCTCCGACGTCGTCACCTCCGCCAAGTACGATTGGGCGCAGGTCGCGCTGCATGTCGTGTCGAGCGGCAAGGAGCTGCGGCAGAACTCCGGCAAGTTCGCGATGATCAACCTGGTGAAGACCAAGAAGAACAACGCGCTCAAGACGGCTGCCAACAACTTCTCCGTCGACCTCTACTCCGACGGTTCGCTGGCGAACCAGATCGGCGGCCTGGCCAACATCCTCCAGACCAATGGCCAGGGCATTGTCGGCGGTATCGACGCCGCGACGTGGACGTTCTGGCGCAACAAGTTCCGCGAGGCCACCGGCACCAACCTTGCCGCGACCCCGAACGCAGCCAATGCCGCCACCTTCAAGGCCGACATGAACGCGATGTGGCTCACCCTGAACCGCGGCGCCGACAAGCCGGACCTGATCACGTTCAGCCATGACTTCTACTCGCTGTACGAGACCGGCGAGCAGCAGCTTCAGCGGTACATGGACGCCGACATGGCTCAGTCCGGCTTCATCGGCCTGAAGTACAAGACCGCCGACGTGATTTTCGACGACAACACGAATTTCACGACCACGGCCGAGAAGGGCTACTTCCTCAACTCCGACTACCTCTACGTCGACCAGCACAAGGAGGCGCAGTGGACGCAGGACGACGAGAAGAAGCCCGTCAACCAGGATGCGGTTGTCATCCCGTTCTACTGGATGGGCAATCTCGTCTGCTCGAACCGCTCGCTTCAGGGCGTGATCTTCGACGCGGCATAAGGAGCAAGAACGATGACCTCTTTTGTTGGTATCGACGTCACCAAGACGTTCACCGCCGCGCAGCTCACCGGCACGGAATCCGGCAAGGCTCCGAAGATCGGCGACACTTACGAATCGTATGACGGCAAGGTCTATCGCTTCGTGAAGTACAACCAGGGTGCCGGCGCAATCGCCGCCGTCGCCAACAACGTCGTAGGCTTCTACGCTGCCGGTGGCGTCTCTGCCGGCCAATACAACGAAGTCACTTCCGACGTGTCCGACACCGCCGCGAACGGTGCTGGCGTTCTGGCGGGCGCGCCTGGCAACGGCGAGTACGGATGGATCCAGGTCAAAGGCCCGGCCACCGTCACCACCGCGCTCGTCTCGGGCGGCGATGGCAACGCGCTGATCCTCTCGGCCACCACCGACGGCACCCTGAAGGTGGCCGCCGCCGTGACCGACACGGTTTGCGCCTACGCGATCGACGCCTCGGCGAAGATCATCATGTGCGCGTTCCCGTACTGACCGCGCCTCGGGCGGGCTGCAACGGCCCGCCTGCCTTTCCTCTCACGAAGGAGTGCCAGAGATGGCCGACAAGTCTGACAAGAACGAAGCTGCCGAGCCGGTCGCAGTCGATACCCAGGCCGGCATCTTTCCGAAATTCCGCAAGCTTTGGAACGGCGGCGAGCACCGCAACGCGATCAACCTCGCCAACGCCGAAAAGCTGTCTGAAGCCGAGTGGTCAGCGCTGCTCGGAGAGTTTCCCGGCATCGTCGAAGTGATCAACCAGTAGGACGCCGCTGGCGCCCACAACGTTTCAGGAGCCGAACAAATGAGCGAAGCGCAGCCCCTTATCCGGGTGATCGGGTTCAAGCAGAGCTACGAGAAGCTGCCGGTCAAGGGCGACCCGGTGAAGGAGAAGTGC
>NZ_RZOT01000005.1:0-33344 GCF_003999085.1 Mesorhizobium sp. M4A.F.Ca.ET.090.04.2.1 | reverse complement strand
GAATGAAAGCTCCTTCGTGCTTGTCGGCCAGCCCGCCATAGTAGCGGTAGTAGTCGCCGACATAGGCGATCTGGGCGCGCGTCTCGCGGATGATCTTGCCGGTGTCGCGGGTCTCCAGCTCGGCCAGCCGGCCCGCATTGGCGGCGACGAGCTCGCCGAGCCTGACCAAGAGCTTGCCGCGCGCCGTTGCCGTCAGCGAGGCCCAGGGGCCGGAACGCAGCGCCCGGTGCGCGGCCTCGACGGCGCGGTCGACATCGGCGACGCCAGCGGCCGGCATCGTCGCCCAGGGGGTGCCGGTCGAAGGATCGATACTGTCGAAGGTCGCCGCGGCCTCGACGAACTCCCCGTCTATGTAATTCTTGAAGGCTACGGTGCTCATCGCGACCCCGCCTGGAAGGCCGGCATCACCCTGTCGATGAAGAGCCGCAGGGACTTCTTCTTGCGCTCATGCGAGAGGCCGCTGTCGATCCAGATCGAATATTGGTCGTAGCCCTGCGCTTCATAGGTCTTCAGCCGGGCGATCACCTCGTCGGCCTCGCCGATGACGAGGTTCTGCCTGATCTTGTCCGGCGCGTATTGCGGCATGGCCGCAATCTCTTCCTCGGTCAGCGGCTCGAGGATGCCCTGATGCACCGGCTTCTTGTTCTGGAACCAGGCGCCGAACTGGCAGTAGAACAGCGACAGATCCTGCGCCAGACGGTCGGCGTCGGCGGTGTCCTCGGCCACGAATGTGTGCATCAGGAGCATGATTTCCGGCCGCGCGATGTCCGGATGGGCCTGGCAGGCGGTGTTGAACCGCTCCATCAGGCTCGCCACCTCGCCGTCGCCGGAGGCAAGCGGCGTCACTTGCACATTGCATTTGTTGGCGACGGCGAAGTCGTGCGAGTTCGGATCGCGGGCCGCCACCCAGATCGGTGGGTAGGGGGCTTGCAAGGGCTTGGGCGAGGAGGTGGTCGGCGGGAAGGACCAGAACTCGCCGGACAACTCGAAATCACCGTCCCAGAGGCCGCGCAGCGCCGGCACCATCTCGCGCATGCGCTGGCCGGCGCCCCAGGCGTCCAGCCCTGGGAAGAGCCGCTGATACTCATAGCTGTAGGCGCCGCGCGCGATGCCGATGTCGAGCCGGCCGTCGGTGATGATGTCGGCCATCGCCGCTTCGCCGGCGAGTTTGATCGGGTGCCAGAAGGGCGCGATGATGGTGCCGGTGCCGAGGCGGATGCTTGAAGTCTTGGCGGCGAGATAGGCGATGTTGACGAACGGGTTCGGCGAGATGGTGAACTCCATGCCGTGATGCTCGCCGATCCAGGCGGCCTCGAAGCCTGCCTGCTCGGCCAGCACGACGAGTTCTTCCAGCTCCGCCAGCAGTTCGGATTGCGGCTTGGCCAGATCCGAGCGCTCCATATGGACGAAAAGCGAAAACTTCATAGGTCTCACCCGTGGCCGGAATGGATTGCTGCTGACGGCGCGGCCTTGGCGAGTGGCCGGACCTCGCCTTCGACCTCATTGCCGACATAGACGCCGAACTGATCCTCGGTGCGCTCGCGTGCATAGCGGGCGAGCATCGAGCGCACCGCCGGATCGGCGATCTTGAGATCGGCCATCCGGTCGATGTCGACAAGCCTGATGTGGCCGTCGCCGGACAGGGGCGCGCCTACCGTGCCGCGATAGTAGACATGGGTGCGCGAGGCGTCCGTCGCATCGTCCCAGACCGCGTAGAGGAAGCCAAGATCGGCGTCGATCGCCTTGGCTGCAAGCTTTCCCCTGAGACTGCGGGCATCGCTCGCGGCGCCGAGGCCACGTCCGGCCGGCAACTGGTGGGAGCCGTCCGCCGCCTCGAGGAAGAGCACGCGGCCATCGCTCTCGAGGATGGCGCCGACCTCGGTTCCGGGCGGTGCCGCGGCAAGCGCTTCCTGGCTGAGGCCCGGCGTGACATAGGCGCCCCGGCAATAGCCCAATGGCTGGGCGCCGTTGTGGGTGAAATCGTGGACCCGGCCGATGAGGATCGAATGGTCGCCGGCATCCACCAATTGCTCCATGCCGCAATCGAAGACCGCGACAGACCCGTCGATCACCGGATTCCCGGTCTGGCCCGGCTGCCAGACCACCGACGCGAACTTGTCGGCCGCCTTGGAGGCGAAAATGCCGGACGCGGCCTTCTGGTCTTCCGACAGGATGTTGATGGCGAATCCCCTGGAGGTCGAGAAGGCCTGGTGCCCCAGCGCCTTCTTGGCGATGCAGACAAGCACCAGCGGTGGCTCGAGCGAAACGGAGGTGAAGGAGTTGGCGGTGAAGCCGCGCGGGTCTCCTGCCTCGTCCACCGTGGTGACGATGGTGACGCCGGTCAGGAAGGAGCCCAGCGCGCGGCGGAACTCGATTGGGTCGAAAGCGGTTTGGGCGCTTGCGGCAACGTCGGCCGCGCGATCGAGAAAGGCCGTGATGTGCTGAGTCACTTTCTTGGGCGAAGCAATTGTCATCATGTGCTTTTCTCCACTCAGCACCAGGCATTGTCCTGATGGCGCGAGCCGCGCCATGGCGGCGGACATTGCGGGGGTGGAATTGCGATCCTCCGATCCGGTGATGAACAGCGCCGGCGTGGCAAGCTCGGCCAGGCGATCGACATGGGCTGTGTCGGCGCTGGCAAAGAGGCGATAGGTGCGGGCGTAGCCTTCGGCATCGACGCTCTCGAGCGCGGTTCGCGCGGTCGCGGCGGCGTCGGCCAGATCCGGCGGGATCGGATCGCCGAACCAGCGCGCGATCGTCGCGGCGATGGCCTGGGGATCGCCATGGCCGCCGAGGGCGGCCGCCCGTTCGCGCACCGCTTGCGCAAGTTCCGGCGGGCGGCGGAAGACGGCGTTGAGGCAAATGACGGAACTGACACGCGACGGCGCGCGCAGCGCGATCTCCTGCGCGACCAGCGCGCCCATGGAATGGCCGACAACCGCGACGCGGTCGAGGCCGAGATGGTCGAGCAGGCGGATCGCTTGGTCGGCGAAGTCCGCCAGCCCGGCATCCTGCGGCGGCAGCGGCGAGCCGCCATGGCCGAGCATGTCGATGGCGATCAGGTCGAAGCGGTCCTGCATCAAGGCGATCTGCGGCCGCCAGATCGCCGCGCCCATGCCGACACCATGGATCAGCAGAACCGGCGCGCCGGAACCGGCCCGGATGAAGCCGGTGGCGTCAGGAGCCTTGCCCAGGGCCAGTGCGGCGGCGTCAGCCATGCAGATCCCCGAGTTCCTTCAAGTCCTGGTAGCGGTCGCCGATGCGATGATGTGGGCGGCCGCCGATCGACGCGCCGAGCGCCACCACCAGCTCGTCTGGGGCTGGCGCATCGCCGATCTGGAAATGCACCGTGAGATAATGCGAGCGGCGACCCTCATCGTTCTTGTCCATAAGCGGGATCATGATCGGCGTGTTCGGCCCGCCGCGCAGATTGGTGAAGGCGAGATAGGTCTTGGCGCCGACGGCGCGGCGATAGTGGTTGCCGAAATGCAGTGTGTGGATCAGCGCCGAAGCGTGCTCGACTTCGCCCGACGTGCCGCAGATGGCGGCCTTGCCGTAGCCTTCGATCGCTTCGCCGGAGCCGGCGACGCCAATGATCTCATTGGTCAGCGTTTCGCCGAGCACCGGGGCAACGGCGCGGATCTCGGGCGACAGGTCCTCAGTGAATCCGCGTCCGGCCCACGGGTTGGTCAGCACCGCCGCGACGCCGATCAGGCGCAGCGGCCGGGGCGCCGCCTTGCCGCCTTCGATCAGCGTGTTCTCGACATAGGTCACGATCTTGCGGATGGCCGGTTTCATGAGATTCCTCGGACGAAACGGCGCAATGCGGTTTCGTCGTTTCTATCGACGTCTTATGGTATACCATAATATGGAGAGCCAAGTGCCTTGTCAATCGGCCATGGAATCTGTTTTTGTGGCGAGGCGAGAGCGTCTCACCGTTTCATGGAAACGGCCAACCGCTCTATCTCTTTGTTTTGAAGCGCAATTCCTGACAGAACACTTTTCTGGAATTGCTCGTAGAGGGCGGAAGAAGAATGCCTGACGACACGCTTCGGATCGACCGCTCTGCCAAGACGCTACGGACGCTGGCGCTGGAGCGCATGCGCGAGGCGATCATGGATTTCCACTTCCAGCCCGGCGAGAGGCTGGTCGAGCGGCCGCTCTGCGACCAGCTCGGCGTCAGCCGTTCGGTCGTACGCGAGGTGTTGCGGCAACTGGAGGCAGAGGGCCTGGTGCAGATGGTTCCGGGCCACGGACCGGCCGTGGCCAAGCCGGACCTCGGCCGCACCGACGAGATCTACGAACTGCGCGCGCTGCTGGAAGGCATCGCCGCGCGCGCCTGCGCGACGTCGGCCACCAAGGAGCAGATCGCTCTCCTCGACGACGCCCTGGAAAAGCTGCTCGAAGCCTGGGCCTCGGGCGCCCCGGTGGAGGTCATGCGGGCGACCGCCAGCTTCTACGAGGTGCTGTTCGAAGCCGCCGACAAGCGCATCGCCTGGGAGATCGTCACCGGGCTCAACGTTCGCATCAATCAACTGCGTTCGATGACCATCGCGTCGGAGAACCGCCGCGAGCCGGCCATCGCCGAGATGAATGCGATCATGGACGCCATCCGCTCACGCAGGCCGGAGGAAGCGGAGGCGGCGGCGCGGCGACATGTCGAGTCCGCCTGGCGGATCGCCCGGGATGCGCTTCGGCTGGGGTCGTTGTAGAATCCCGGCCGGCAAGAAAACGGCCCCGCAGGCGGAGCCGTTTCATCCATTGCGATACCGGCAGGCCTATTTGCTGCCGCCGTTTGCCTTGACGCTGCTGCAGAACTCCGGATGACTGTTGGTGGGATTGGCGTTCTTCGCTTCGTCATCGCAGGCCGACATCATCGCCATCTGATCTTCCGGCGACAGCGCCTTCCAGGCCTTCACGAAATCGTCGTTGCTAACCATCGTCTTCATGGTGGAGTCTGTATAGAAGGGCTGCATCTTGGCCGGGTCGTCGAGTGCCGACGTGCCAGTCTCTCCTGCGGCCAACGCGGAGCCGGCGACCATCGAAAGCGCCATGGCGCCGAGCCATATCATCTTGATGTTCACGATATATCCTCCTGTTGCTTTGGGATCGTCGAAGCAACGATCAAAGGCCAAACGACAGGTTTGGACGAAGGTTCCATGATGAAGCGGATTGCGAGATGATAATTCTGCCAAGATAGGATCTAGCGGAAAATGAACCTTTTTGGTCGCCCCGCGTTCGATTTAATTGTTCTTTGCCGCCGCGTGCAGCGAGTTGCGAAGGGTGGCGTTTTGCCCTCAATTCTTGTCGACCGGCTTCGACCGCATCCTGGAAACGGTCTCGCGTTCCGCCCGCTTGGAGCGCAGCGGCGGCAGCCCGCGGTCGATCAGGTCCATATCCTCCAGCACCATGTCGCCCATGCGCTTGAAGGCGACGTCGAGCGCGCCGGCGCGGTGAGCGGAGCGTAGGAAGCCGGGCAGCCCGCGCACCGGATGGTCCCTGGCCAACGGCTCCTCCGGAAAGACATCGCTTGCGGCGACGATCTGACCGCTGCGAACCGCCTCCATCAGCGCCGGGAAGTCGACGACACCGGCTCGGCTGAGCAGGATAAAAGCGGCGCCCGTGCGCATTTTGGCGAAGGCCTCGGCACCGAGGAAGCCCTGGTTCTCGCTGGTCACCGAGGCGACGACGAAGACGAAATCGCTTTCCGACAGCACCTTGTCGAGCGAGGCCGGCTCGACGCCGTTGTCGATGAGGATCGACGGCGGCAGCCAGGGATCGAATACCCTGGTGCGGGTGCGGAAGCCAGTCAGCAGCCGGTTCAGCGCGCGGCCTAGATCGCCGAAGCCGATGATGCCGACTTCGGCGCCGCTCAGCAGCCGCGCGGTCGCATTGCCGTCGCCGCCCCACAGTTCCTTTCCCTGCCGGAAGGCAAGGTCGGCATCGACGATGTCGCGCGCCAGGTTGAGCGCCATGGCAAGGCCGAGCTCGGCCACCGGCTCGGCGAAGACCAGCCCGGTGGTGACGACATGGACGCCGCGCTGAAACAGCGTATCGTAGGGCATGTTGTTGACGAGATTGGTCTCGACATTGAAGATGCAGCGCAGCACCTCCAGCGTCTCCAGCGTCTCGGAACTGATCGGCGGCTGGCCGACGATGTAGCGCGCCTCGGCCAATATGTCGGAAGGCAACCCTGCCACCATCTCAGGCGTTGTTTCGACGATGCGATATTTTTTGCGAAAGCGTGCCAGCTGCGGCGGTGTGAAGATCAGTTCGAGGGTGCGCGGCTCAGGCGCGCTGATGACCAGCGGCAAGGCATTTTTTGACATGATGTTTCCTCCCGGCGCGACCGGACCGTGCCATTCACAACCGTGTTTTACTCCGGATTAAACGATTTACAACTTTGAAAAATCGATTTATCGATTGATGTGGCAAGCCTCAGGAGGAGGACAATGGCGAAGGAGGCCCAGCAGCGCCGTGCGTCGATCCACGACGTGGCAAGCCGTGCCGGCGTGTCCGCCGCCACCGTCTCCAAGGTGCTGGCTGGCGTCACCACGGTGAAGCCCGAAAACGCCCAGCGCGTCTTCGATGCCGTCGAACTGCTCGGTTACCGCGTCGATCCGCTGGCCTCCGACATGCGCCGGGCCAAGCGCCGCATCATCGGCGCCATCATGCCCGAGTTCGAAAGCGAGTTCTTCGGCCAGATGGTCAGCGAGCTCGAGGGTCTCGCCGAGCAACGAGGCTTCACGCTGGTCGCCGCCTCCAGTCGTGAATCGGAAGCGCGCGAGAAGGAGATCCTTGCCCGCATGCATGACTGGCGTGTCGCCGGCGTGGTGCTGGCGCCGGTGCGCAATGAGCATGGGCCGGCGGCCGGCTTCATGAAGGCCAATGGCATGACCGGCGTGCTGATCGACCGCGTCCTCGCCGACGATGCTTTCGACACGGTCTCGGCCGACAGCGCCGCGGCAAGCGCCGAGGTGGCGCGCGCGCTTGTCGGAAAGGGCCATCGCCACATACTGGTCGTCGGCCTCGGGCAGCAGGCAGCGACGGTGCGCGCCCGCCTCGAAGGGTTTCGCAACACCGCGCTGAAACTTGCTCCGGACGTCCGAATCGACGTCGTGCTTTCGGAAAGCGAGGTGGAGCCGCTGCGGGCGCTGCTCAGCGACTATTTCAGCAAGGGTGAGCGGCCGACGGCGGTCTATTCGCTGTTCCTCAAGGGCACGCTCGTGGCGCTCTCCGAATTCCGTAGGCGGGGATGGCATTGCCCGGACGACATCTCGCTGGTCGGCTTCGACGACGCCGAATGGATGCAGGTGACCTGGCCGGCGATCGCCGCGGTGGTGCAGCCGGTGCGCGAGATAGCCAGCAATGCGATGGACGTGCTGTTTCGCAGGATCGAGGGCGAGGGCGGTCCGCCAAGGGCGCGGCTCGAACCCTGCAAGGTGTTGATGCGGGAATCCGTTGGCTCGCCAGGCAGCGGCCCGCATTCCGGGGGAGGAAACCGACAATAGCCCCCATTGTCGAAGACCGAGTGGCGCCGCACCTGGCTTTGGCTCGTGGCGCGTAATATCAACAGGGAGGAAAACGTGACAGCATTCGTTCTGAAGATAAATCGATTTACGATGGCCTTAGGCATCGCGCTGGCGATGTCGGCCGTTGGCGCTGCCAAGGCCGAGGACGGCGAATACGGCGTGCTGATGAAGACGCTGGCCAATCCGTTCTGGGGCGCGATGGGCCAGGGCGTCGAGGATGGCGCCAAGGAAGCCGGTGTGAAATATTTCCAGCAGGCGGCCGAAAGCGACCAGGCGGCCGAGCCGCAGCTCAACCTCTGCAACACGATGCTGGAGCGCAAGCCGGTGGCGATGATCACCGCGGCGATCAACTCGACCAACCTGTTGCCGTGCCTGAAGGCGGCGCAGGATGCCGGCATCAAGGTCGTCGACCTCGACGGCAATCTCGATCCGGCGGTGCTCGACAAGGAAGGCATCAAGATCACCTTCCGCATCGGCTCCGACAATGTCGCGGCCGGCGGACAGGGCGCCGAATATCTCGTCTCCAAGCTCGGCAAGGACGCCAAGGGTCCGGTGCTGGTGATCGAGGGCCTTTCGGGCAACATCACTGGTCAGAAGCGCGCCAAGGGTTTTGCCGACAAGCTCAAGGAACTGGCGCCGGGGCTGGAGATCGTTGCTTCGCTGCCCGGCGACTGGGATCGCGGCAAGGCGGCCTCGATCGCAACCGATACGCTGACCGCGCATCCTGACCTCGTCGCCATCTTCTGCGCCAATGACACCATGGCGCTAGGCGCCGTGGAATCGGTCTACGCGGCCGGCAAGGGTGAGCAGGTGACGATTCTCGGCGTCGATGGCAATTCGGATGCGGTCAAGTCGATCAAGGAGGGCCGCCTCAACGCTTCGGTGGCGCAGCTTCCCTATCTGGTCGGCAAGCAGGCGGTCGAGAACGTCAAGAAGGCGCTCGCCGGCGAGAAGGTCGAGGAGAGCATCGCCGTGCCTACCTTAGTGCTGACCAAGGAGATGCTCGACGCCCGCAAGGAGCCGATGCTGCAATATGTGAAGTGAGCAGGGAATAGGCAGTAGGCTGTAGGCTGTAGGCTGTAGGGGAAGTAAGCGGTTCCTGCCGCTCGGATCGCTCTCATATTTGCCCTACTGCCTAGTCCCTACTGCCTACTGCCTTACGGCCGCTCTCAAAGGTGCAAAGACATGGCTTCTGAACAGCCCGGTTTCTGGGCTCGGGTGCAGCGCGCATCCGTCGAACGGCTCCACATCAGGCTGGAGTCGCTGCTGGTGCTAGTGGCGCTGAGCGCGGCGATGGCGCTGCTGTCGCCGTTCTTCCTGTCGCTGAGCAATTTCCTCAACATCCTCTTGGCGACATCGACGATCGGCGTGCTGGCCATCGCCGCCACCTTCGTCATCGGCTCGGGTGGGCTCGACCTGTCGCTCGGCTCGGTCATGGGCCTTGCCGGCGTGGCGGGCGCCTTCGTCGCGGTCAATCTCGGCTGGCCGTCGGTCTTCGCGCTCATCGCCTGCATCCTCGCCGGCGGCCTTGCCGGCTACATCAACGGGCAGCTCGTCACCCGCGCCTTCGTGCCGGCCTTCATTGTCACGCTCGGCATGCTCGGCCTGGCGCGCGGCCTGGCGCTGGTCATCTCGCAGGGCAGGGCGATCTACGGCCTGCCGTCGGCGATCGTCTATATCGGGCAAGGGCGGCCCTTCGGCATCCCGATGCCGGTGATCATCCTGGTGCTGACGGCGATCGTCGCGCATTGCGTGCTCGCCTACACACGCTTCGGCCGCCACACGCTGGCGCTGGGCGACAGCGAGGGCGCGGCGCGCGCCGCGGGCATCCGCGTCGAGCACCACCGCCGCATCATCTACACGCTGTCCGGCGCGCTCGCCGGCCTCGCCGGCCTGCTGTTCACCGCCCGCGTCAATGCCGGTGACCCAACCGCCGGCATCAACTATGAGCTCACCGCGATCACGGCGGCGATCATCGGCGGCACCAATTTGTTCGGCGGCCGCGCCTCGATCCTCGGCACGATGATCGGCGCGCTGATCATGGGCGTGCTGCAGAACGGGCTGACGCTGCTTGCGGTGCAGTCCTACTATCAGCAGATGGCGATCGGCGCGGTGCTGATGCAATGGACTGGAGCGCAGGGCACGCTCGCTGTGCTCGGCGGCCTCGCGCTGTTCAATGTCGTGCTGGCATGGAGCCTGCGCTGGCTGCTGGTCCGCGACAGGGGCGTCCACTTGCAGCCGGGATAGCCGAAGCGCGGCGCGGGTGATGGCGCCTGCGGATTCACGTTCCCTGGGCCGCTACATCAGCGATGCGGTCGCCAGGCGATTCCTGGCGGTGTTCGGCTTGCTGTCGCCGATATATTCGACGTTCGTGTCGATGAGCCGGTCACTGTCGATCCCGGCCGCGGTCAGAATGTCCACCATCGCCTTCACGCGCTGCTTGGCCAGCGCCTTGTTTGTCTTTGCGGCATTGGCGCCTTTGAATTCCTTGGCCGCCAACGCCGTCAGTTCGACGTTGCAACGCGAGTCCTTGATGCTCGCGGCGAACTTATCGAGGTCATCCTTGATCTGCGATGAAATCACAGAGGACTGGCTGTCGAAAAACAGATGGACCTGGACAGGCGCGCGCTTCTCGTATTGCCGGCACGATATCCCTTGCTTCGGCAAGGTGTACAGGATCGCGCTGCGTGCCGTTTTCGTGTCGGCGGCGCCATCGTCGACCCAATGCGAAAGCGCCAGCACCATTTCCGGCTTGACGCCTTGCGCCTTGAGGAAATCGCTGGTTGCATTCAGCCTGCGGCCGGCAATGCCGTCAGCCTTGTCGTAGCCACCTTCCTTGCTCGCCGTCGCATAGAGCCTGTAGCCGCAATCCTGTCCGGCATCCTTGATGAAGGCCTTCAACGCGCTGGCGGAATCCGTCGATATCTTGCCGTCGCCCTTGTTGAACAGGACGCGATAGGAGTTCCACTGCGTGCAGTTTGGGCCAAGGTCGCGTTCCTGGGCGACCGCGCTGAAATCTACCGTACTTGCGGCAGTGCTAATAAAGGCTAGAACAAGGATGAATGATTTCTTCATTGTCTTGGCGCCTCTCGCTGCGGCTTAGTCTAACGCCGCATTCTTTACTGCGGCAAGGTGGCAAACCGCGGCCGGCGCGCTCGTCAGTCCCACAACAGCAGCAGCTTGCGCCAGAAGGCATTGGACGGCATCGGCCTGGAGCCGCGCGGCAGGCGGATGGCCAGGTAGATCGTCAGCCATTTGCGATCTATTTCCCGGATCGAGACTTTCAAATCCTGCAGCTCGAAAGGTCTCGGAACCCGTGTCCATCCGGAGAAGGCGAGGGCGCCGCTCGGGGCATCGCCTTTCCACGAGAGTTTTTCCTCCGGCCTGCCCAGCGCCATGGCGAACTCGAAGGGCGACGCCTCCTCATGGGCGATCTCCACCGTCGCGACGACACTTCTGGCAAAAGCCGGGAAAGCCGACTTGAGGGCCGCGACAACCGGACCATGCGTGTTCGGCCGCAGGAACAGGCCGCCATCGTCGCCGGCGACGAGCAGCGTCGGCAGGTCGGAGGGATGGTTGGTTACGAGCGAGGCTTGCTTGATCTCGTCATTGGTAATCCGGCGCATGCGCCGGCGCTCCTGCGGCGCGTTGAGACGCGGGTGTCTCGCCCCGTTCGAAACGACATGGCGAATCTGGATGCTCGAAAAGCCGCCAAGCACACGCGCCTGCGGGCGGCCTCCGCCGCACCGGACCGCGAGCAGCAGATCGCGCCGGCCCGACGCCGGCGAACTGATGGCCGTTCTTATTTCGCGCGGCTCGTGCGGCCGGCTGACATCGGCCCAGCCGCTCCCGCCATCAAAATCGAGCATTCCGGCAAGCTCGCCGAAAGTCTGGTTTTCCGCGTCGACGATCGCAAGCTGGAACTGCGCGGTTCCAGTAAGGTCCTCGTCGAGGTAGATCCAGCAGCTTGCGCCGATGACGCCCGGCGGGCAGACGCCCTTCAGCAGGGCCATCGTCACGTTGCCGCCCCTTGCTTCGAGAAACAGCTGATCCGGCGATCGTTCGACATAGCTCAGCAAATCCGCAACGGCATCGGGATGCGAAGCGACATGAGCAAGGCGCAGCGGCTCGGCCGAAAGGTATTGCTCGCGGTAAAGCGAGGAATGCAGCTCCGGCACGGTCTCGTCGGCGGCTGCGTTGAGCATGTCGACGACGCCGAGTGTGAAGTCGGACCGGCCGGCATGGGCGAGCAGCGAGATCGCCGTGTCTGGCCTGCCCTCGCGGGCCGCGATCTCGGCCAGCAGTTGCATCGCATCGGCGGCGTTGGCGGGGCCAGAGCTCAGCCTGAGATAGCGCTCGTCCTTGACGCGCAGCTCAAGGTTCCAGAGGTTGAGGTCCTTTTCATGACTGGCGGTATTCGAACTGATGCCGAGCTGCACGAACATGTCCGTATGCGCGAATTTGTGCTTGCGGAAGACGTCGATGATCGGCCTGCGGTTCCTCAGCCATTCGGCATTCCGGTTCATCCCTGTCGGCGCCGACCGGTACCAATAGAGCGGCTCCGGCACGGTGATGATCTCGAGGCCCGCCAGATCCGCGCGAAGGAAGAATTCCCAATCGCTCGCTGAAAAGCCGCGCTCTTCATTGAGATAGCCGACCCTGTCGAACACCTCGCGCTGGAACATCGCATTGGCGTCGCCATAGGGATTGGTGATCAGCGCAATGTCGGGCGGCCCTCCGACCGGAAAGTAGAGCATGTATCCGCCCTTAGTATCCGGTGGCACGAAGGGTTCGTTAAGCCATTTGGCGAAGGTCGTGCAGATGTCGGCGCCGGAATTCTGCATGCCTGCGACGAACGTGCTGACCGCGTTCGGGAAGAGTGCGTTGTCGTCGTCCAGGAACAGGATCAGCGAGCCCTTGGCGGCGCGGATGCCTGTGTTGCGCGCCTTGCCGAGGAAGCCGTTCTTCTGCCGGATAATCCGCCAGCCGCGCTGCTCGAACTCCGGTTCGAGGTCGGCCAAAAGTTCGATTGCCTCAGGATCGGTGCTGCCGTCATCGACGACGATCAGTTCGATGTTGGGATAGTCCTGGCGCCGAACCGAGGCGATTGCCTGCGGCAGCAGCCGCGCCCGGTTGTAGTGCGCGGTGATGATCGACACCAGTGGCGGCCGGCTCCGCCGCGAGCCGGCGGCCTTGCGCGGCTCCCGGCGGAATTTCGCGTGCAGCCGGCTCCAGGCCTTCTCGCGCGCCGCACGCCCGTGCAGCGGCTTCGCCGGGCTGATCGCGCGGCTTTGCAGCGCCTCCGCGATCTTGGCCGCGATGGCGGACGCGGAAGCCTCCATCATGACGGTGTCGGCCGACTTCGGGTGCAGCATGTCGCGTATGCTGCCGACGTCCGTCGCGACGAAAGAGACCTCCTCGTCGAGGCATGCGACCACGTCCATCGGAAGCTGCGCAGCCGCATGCGTGATCGCCACCAGCGCATGGCTCTGCCGCAGGTATCGGAAGATCTCGGGTTCGTCGCGAATGGGCAGCAGCTTCAGCTTGAACGGCCATTGCCGCGCGCGCCGGACGATCATCCCGCCCGAATGCTCGCCGAGCATATGGCCAAACGCGCCGACGACCGTCACCGCCAGGTCGGTGATGCCGCTGTCGGCCAGACGATCGAGCGCATCGCAAAACAGCGTCAGCCCGCTGCGCGCCTCGGTGCCGGAGAAATGAACGATTTCGGTGGTGAGCCGCGGTCGCCGCCGATAGGGATCGGAGTGGAAGTTCGAACGCCATTCCTCCGGCACGAGCGGGACGGCGACGTGGCGGCTGGCGGGCAGTTTCCAGCCTGCCTTGGTCATCCAGTCGAGCACCGACTGGCCGGTGACCACGAGATGGTCGCAGGTCTCTGCCGAGGTCCTTTCCATATGTGCGATGGTCATCTGCTCCTTGCGCTCGACCGCCCGGCCATTGGCCTGCAGCTTCCACACCAGCGGTTCGTGGGCGAGCACGACGATCGCGGGCGGATCGGGAAAGACCCCGGTGCGTTTGGCAACGGTCGGGAAATGCGCCAGTCCGCCCTCGAGCGCGAAGTAGACGACGTCGTAAGCGTTCTGCTTGAGGTAATGGTAGACGGCCACCGAATGCTTGTCGCTCGAGTCCAGGCCGCGCAGCAGCTCGGGCGACTGCGGCAACAGTTCGAGCCGCACCAGGAAATTGTCGAAGCACCATTTGCCGAGCCTGGCGATCTCCTCCTCGTCGGGCTGGCTGCCGATCGGGCTCGGCACCCATAGCAGCGTGACGGTGTCGCCGGTTACCGCAAGATATTGCGCCAGCGCGTAGGTCGCCGACCCCGGATCGGCGGTCGAAATCGAACCGAACTCGACCTCTGAAACGACGCATACATTGCGGGGCTTGTGGCTTGCCTGTCGCTTGGCCTTGGGCGTCGCGCCTAGCTTAGAACCAATGCTCAATCAGTCCCCCTTGATCATCAGCGGCAGCGGACAGTCTTGCCAACAGTAGGATAACACTTTGATAATTGTCTCGCGGGGATAATCGCCGCGCGGAGCCACAATACCCACTCGCTTTCGCGTAACCCGGATCATGACGCTCGCATGCTTGGCCATCGATCTCCGAAACACCTCGAACGGCTGGACGACCGGCAGATCGACGTAAGCAAGGGCGAGATCCTGTGCTTTGTCGGACTGCGCAATGAAGCGACACTGCTGCCCAAGCTTCTCGATCACTATCGCGGCCTCGGCGTCGATCGTTTCTTCTTCCTCGACAATGGTTCGACGGACGGGACGCTCGAACTGATCCTGGAGCAGCCGGACAGCCATTGCTTCCACACGGAAGGATCGCACTTCGCCGAGAACATCGATCCGCCGCGTTGGATCAACACGCTGATGAACGTCTTCGGCACTGGCCACTGGTGCCTCTCGATCGACGCCGACGAATTGCTGGTCTACCCGGATTTCGAGCGGGTGAGCCTGCACCGGCTTTGCGACTATCTTGACTCGACCGACGCCGACGCGGTGATCGGCTCTATGATCGACATGTACGCCGACGGCCCGCTGGCGGAGTGCCACTATGACGGCACGCTCCCGCTTATCGAGGCCTCACCCTATTTCGATCCGGAACCGGGCTGGCTGCGGGCGCGTGACGGCAAGTACCCGCCGCAGCAGATGTTCGGTGGCGTCAGGGAGCGCGTCTTCTGGCACGGCCGGTTCAAGCAGACCTTCCCGCCATGTCTGACCAAGGTGCCGATCGTGCGATGGGAGCGGGGCAGGCGCTATCATGTGGCCCAGCACACGATCAGCAAGGTTCAGTTCAGCGAGCTCCGCGTCGCGCTGCTGCATTTCAAATTCGTCTGGGGTTTCCGCCAGAAATCAGCGTCGTCACTGAGCGAGAACACGCAGCTTAAGGAAAAGACCCTGGAGGAGCGCGCCGCCTACATGGAGGCATTGGAGCGCGATCCGAAACTGTCGCTTCGGGACCAACGCTCCGTTCGCTATCGTGACGCCGCGCAACTTGTCGAACTCGGCTGGATGAGAACCTCGGATCGCTACGCCGAGTTCGTCTCAAACGCCGTTAGGCCGCGTCAAAGCGCGGCCACTTGAACTGACGAACGATCGAATTGTGGATACGGCTGATTCTACCCGCCGTAACCGCCGCCGCCATCACCGTTATTTCCGTCGCCGCCGTTCGGATTGAATTGCGCCAGCGTGTTCAGGGCAAGCGCCTTGCAGGCCGTCGGAGCATTAGGATAACGATGCAGATAGTCTTCGAGCGCCTCGATCGTACCGATCTTCAGGGCCTGCTCGCAAGCGAGCTCGGCCTCCTGGATCCCACCTTCGAATTGCGCCTGCGCCGCGCCAGAGAAAGCGACGCTCACGCCAAGAATACTTAGCCCACCCAATAGTAGCGATTGGATTTTACGCATAACAAGCCCCTTTCACCACGCACCACATTGAAATTATTGTTTTGTTAGCAATTTGTCAACCATATCCGTGGCGTGCCGGGCGCCATCCTGGCGCAAGGTTAACGGCCGGATCCGCGGCCGACGCGCTGCATGTCGCCCTAACGCTCCGGCGGTTTTTGGGAGAACGACGTGCATGAAAACAAAGATTTGAAGCGCGCCGGCTGAATCCGTTCCCGCACGACGCGGTTCAGTCGCCGATCAGTGTCAGCGTCCGAAAGAAGGCGTTGGTCGGAGCGCCGTTGGGGCTTCCGGCGAAACGAACCGCAAGCATGATCGAGAGCGGCATTTTGCGCCGTGCACGAAGCGTCGCCACCAGGCTACGGCGCGCGAATTTGTCCGCGACCGTCATCCAGCCCGAGAAGGCAAGGGTCTGCCCGGATATGTCCCTCTGCCAGTCGATGGTCTGATCGGGGCGGGCAAGCGCAAGCGCGAAGTCCAGTGCCGGCGCGTCGGCATGCGCGATTTCGACTGTAGCCTCGATCGCCCGGAAGAAGGGAGGAAACTGATGATCGAGCGAGGCCGCCACCGCGCCGTCGGGGTGGGGGCGCAGGAACACCCCGCCGCCATCCGGCGCGACAAGCAGCAGCGGCAGGGCCGAGACGCGCGGCGTCAGCAGCCTGGCGGTCCGCAAGACATCAAAGACGAGGATGGTTGAACCGCCGCCATCATCGGGACGTTCCGTGACATCAACAGCTGCGGGCCGTCCAAGCAAGCCGGCCGCGGTATCGCCGCGGCCCACCGAGCGGGCGATGCGCGCCAGCTTCTCCAGGGTCGCATCGCTGTTCGGCTCGAGGTCGCAGAGCTCCAGATAGTCTCGATAGGCGGGAGTGTACCGCAGGTTCTCGCGTGCGCTCTCGATTTCGGACCGTGTCGTATTCTGGGCGATGGCCAGTTGGTGCAGCAGCCCGGCGCCATCGAACTGGCTCGAGCCAAATGTCTTCAGGACCGGGCGGCGATTGTCATACCAGTTAGACATCCGGAACATGCCGTCCGGTTTCGACCGGTACCAGTAAAGCGGCTTCGGGATCGGCCTGATTTTCAGCCCGGCAAGCGAGGCCCGCGCGAAAAATTCCCAGTCGTGCATAGCATAGCCCGGCTCTTCGACCAGGTATCCGATGCGCGAGAAGACAGACCGGCGCACCATCGCATTGGCGTCGCCATAGACGTTGTGGATCAGGCCGAGCGCGTCGGGGCCGCCTAGCGGCAGATAGTGGATCAGCCCGTCGCCGCGGTCGTCGGGCACGGTGTCCTCGTAGAAGATCAACTGGAACGCGGTGCAGATATCCGCGCCCGAAGCCGACATGGCGCGGGCGAAATGCTCGACCGCCTCCGGGAACAGCGCATTGTCGTCATCGGCGAACAGGACCAGTTCGCCCTGCGTGGCGCGAATGCCGGCGTTTCGGGCCGCGCCGAGGTGCTTGTGCGGCCGGCGCAGGATCTTCCACCCGCGTTGGCGGAAGCCCGGTTCCAGCGCGTCCAGCAATCGCCTGGCTTCGTCCAGGTCGCTGCCGTCGTCGACCAGCACCAGTTCCAGATTTTCGTAGGTCTGAGCCTCGACCGCCGCGATCGCCTGTTTCAGATAGGACGGCCGGTTGCGATGGGCCATGACGATCGAAACCAGCGGCGATGGTCCGGCGCCCTTGCGGGCCCGCCTGCGCGGCGGATCGCGCGTATCCAGCCAGGCCTGCCGGGTTTGGCGCAGGCGGTCGATCCGCTGGACGCGCGGCGGATCGTCGAGCGCCGCCGAGATCGCCTGCGCCAGCGCGGCGGGGTCGGGCTCGACCAGGCCTGGCTGGCCCGCCTCGGCCAGCCAGGCCTCGGCGTTCGCGCCGACATTGGTCGCAACGACCGGCAACCCCGCCTCGATGCAGGCTGCGACGGTCGCGCCGGTCGATGCGGCCCGCGCGGGAACGACCGCAAGCGCCCCGGTCCTGGCGGCACGGTCGAGCCTTGTGTTCAGGTCCGCATTCGCCAACAGGTTAAGCTTGAACGGCCATCGCTCGGCGCGCCGCACAACCAGTCCGCCGCTATGCTCGCCCATGATCCTTCCGAACGGACCAAAGGCGGTGATGCTAAGGTCCTTGGGCGCCGCCGTCGCAAGGATGTCCAGCGCATCGCACAACAGCGTCAGACCATCGCGATGCCGCCACCCGGCCAGCACGACAAGCTCGCTTGCGCTTCCCTTGCCGGTCGACGGCAGCGCGCCGGCAGGGTCTACAGCGTCCCGCAACAGCGGTATCACCGAAAACTTCCTGGCCTTCCAGCCCTTCGACACCATCCACCTGCGTAAGGCTGCCGACACGCAGATCGTCCCGTCGGCCATCTCGGCGCAATATTTCTCCATGAAGGCGACGGCAATCGCCGAGGTGCTGTCCATGAATGCCTTGTCGGCTTCATGCTCCCATTGCGCGGGAGCATGGGCGACGATGACGATGGGCGGCGCGGTGAACGCTGCTGTCTCGGCCGCGAGCAAGGTGAAGTAGGGCAGCCCGCCCTCGAGCGGCGCATAGACCAGGTCGTGGCCGGACCGTTCGAGATAGTGCAGCACGGCGGCCGACCGGCTCTCGGGCGTCGCCAGCGAGGGCAGCAACCGATCCGAGCTGTCGAGCACATGCAGCCGGACCGAGGTCGTCTCCAGCGCGTGGCGGTGCGCCGCCATCGTTTCGGAGGAGGGCTCTTGCTGGCCCGGCACCCATAGCAGGGTGACCTCGTCGCCGTCCGCGGCGAAAAGCCTGGCCAGCGCGACCATGGCCGCTTCGTCTTCGCCGCGACGGCCGATCACGCTCGTCATGACACAGACGCGGCGACGCCCGCCTTCCGGCTGCAACGGCCTTAGCTCCTTGCCACCAACGGCCATCGAAATTCCTTGTTCAGTTCCACCGCAAGCGCCTCCGCGGCGCGATCCCTTCCGTCATGATGCCCGTGCCAGGTTTACTTTTTGGTGATCATGCTTCTGCGCTGTCGGTAAACCAAGTCCTCAAGCAGTTCCTAAAATGGCTGTGCAATCAAACGACTGTTACAACTTTAGCGACGCGGCATAAGCAATCTTTACGGCTCCTGGCTAGTCATGACGGCATATCAGGAGGCGCAAATGAAAACGACAATGATGTTTCTCGGTGCGCTCGTCGTAATGGGCGCCACGGTCTCGGCGAGCTCCGCCGACCAACTTATGCGGCCGCGCATCAACCTCGGCAGTGCCAACGTCAAGACGATCAGCGGCGACCGCGGCGGCTATGTGATCGACTATGCTATCCGTGCGCTGAAGATGCGCCGCAGCGGCACCTTCGTGCGCTTCAGCGGCGCCTGCGACTCGGCCTGCACACTCTATCTGTCGATGCCCAGGAGCAAGGTCTGCATCACGCAGCGCGCGTCGTTCGGCTTTCACCTGCCGTATGGCGCCGGCGCGCGCGGCAACCAGGTGGCCGCCAATTTCATGATGAAGAACTATCCCGGCTGGGTTCGCGGCTGGATCGCCAAGCGCGGCGGGCTGAAGGGTTCCATCGCGACGATGACCTACGCCGATGCGAGCCGCTTTCTGCCGACATGTCCTTCCGAACAGCGCGGCACGACCATCGCCAGCCTCGGTCCGACCCGACTGCGCGGCGGCTGATCCCGCGAACCAGTGTTGAAAAGCATCACGATGGCGGGCGCTGGGCAGCGCCCGCCATCGCCGATCCATGCTGCGGCGGTGCAATTGATCCAAGGGGTCGTTGGTGTATTTTCGGTGCCGTCGTCGTCTTCGCGGGCCTCGTGCGAATGCAGCCATGTCAAAAGTTCGTGCTTATCGCCTCGCCAAGGACCGGATCCCAAGCGCTCAACCGCCATCTCAATCAGTATGACGGGATGGTGATGCATGGCGAGGTCTTCAATTCGACCTTTGTCGGCCTGCGCAACGACTACCACGAGAAGATGAACCTGCCCCGTGAGGCCGTCGAGGTGCGTGACGCCGACCCCGAGCAATTCATCGCGCGGATCTTCGACGACCCGGTGGCCCGCTTTGTCGGCTTCCACCTATTTCCCGAGCAGACGCGGCCGGCCATTCTTCCGGTGCTGGAAGACGACAGCGTCAAGAAGCTCTGGCTCGTCAGGAACCCGGTCGCGTCCTTCCTTTCACTGCTTGAGGCCGAGGCGTCCGGCGTCTGGACTGTCGATGCCTCGGAGCCGCTGCCCGCTGGCGATGACCGCAAGAAAGTGCGTTTCGACATCGACCGGTTTAATTCTTACCTCAACGAACTCAACCTGTTTCGGGCCAAGATCAAATCCGTGCTGTTCGAGACCGGGCAGCCATATTTCCCGATCCACTATGGCGACATCGCCGATCCGCTGGTCGGAAATGCCATCATAGCCTATCTCGGCGGCTCCCAGCGCCTCGACCGTTTCAAGACTGAGACCCTGAAGTCGCCGCCGCGCCCCTTTGCCGAGCGCATCGAGAACTACTGGGAATTCACCGCCTATTTCAGGGCCATTTCCACGGAAGCTTTATACGCGCTGGGGTGAGGGCGGTGCGGGCGGCGAGGGCGGTCGCGGCGCCGCCGTCGCCCTGCGTCGAAAGTTCGTCGGCTTCCGACCCTTAGCCGATGTCCGGACCGGCAGGCGGCGGGCCAAAAGCTGCGTCGATCAGGCGTTCGGTTAACCAATCCTCAACAAGCTTGGTTAACGCATGCTTGATTTTGTTGACTCTTTTTCGGCGCAGACCGATTCTGTCATGGGGGTTTGAAGGCTTTTGGCCGTGGCCGGGCCGAAGCGCAAACTGGCGGCGGGTATTCCTATGAGTGTTGCTGCGATTGCCGACATCATTGGCGGCACTGGCTCGGCGAGCCGTACCGGCATGGCGGGCAGGGCAGAGCCGTGAGCGTCCGGAGAGCATCGAAGGTGAGCCCGATTTCGGCGCGCGACGTGCGTTTCCGGTGCATGAGCCTGCAGATCATTTGCACTGGTCTGCTGTCGTGGCTGCTGCTTGGCGTCTACCGGAGCATCATCGTCGATCCGCAAACGACGCTTGGGGGCCTTGTGGCATCCATCCCCAAGGGATTGGCATCGAGCTACTACGACCTCGTCGTCATAGCGTCGATGACGGTGACAGCCTTGATCCTGCTCTTTCTGCTCAAGGCCAGCCGTCTTGGGTCCGCCGTCGTCTTCTTCCTTTTCTACCTTGCCGTCCTGGTGTCGCTGAGCTGGGGGTTTGCGAACATAAATCTGGTCAAGATGCTGGGCGAGCCGTTCACCTTCCAGTGGCTGGTCTATGGCGACTTCCTCCAGAATGCGGACGCCAGGAACGCCATGGGCGACGCGCTCAACTTCAGGGAAGTCGCTATCCTGTCGGTGTCCATCGCCCTGGTGCTTGTTCTCGGCTCTGCCGCGGCCAGACTGTGGCTGCGGCTGGGTGTCATCGGTCACAGGGTCCTTCTGGGCGCACTCGTGCTCGGCGTCGCGGGCGCCTTGGTCGGCACGGGCTATCACGTGCATGCGGAAGCGCTGCCGGCGGCGAAGATCGACAATCCGATCGTGCATTTCGTCGAATCGGCCCTGCTCAGTCCGACGCCGGTGGTGCTGACCATGAGCGCCAACGACAAGGATCCAGATGTCGCCAGCGTCGGCGAGCGTCCGCCGGAAACCTCCAGCTTCAAGGCGCCGACGCCGAATCCCATCAAGAACGTGCTGATCTTCATGATGGAGTCGGTGCCGTCAAAATACATCGAGACGTTTGGCGGCAAGTACCCGGTCACGCCGAACATCAAGAGCTATGCCGCGGACTCCATACGCTTCGACAACATCTACGCGCATGCCCCTTCCACGCATTACTCGCTATTTTCTCTGTTTACCTCGATGTACAACGACATCTCATACTACGGCATGACGATGCAGCATCCGTATCTGCCGCTGGATTCGATCTCCAACACGCTCTCCGCGCACAGCTTTCGCACCGGCTTCTTCTGGAGCGCGGATTCCCGGTTCCAGCGCGTCGACGAATTCCTGCTCAACAAGGGGCTTGATACGATCCAGGATTATCGCGGGCAGAAATGCGCCACTCCCACCTTCAAGCTCAGTTCCGAGCAGTGGAAGAACATGGATTACAACAGTGATCTGTGCACGGCGCAGTCGACCATCGACTGGATGAACAAGGACGAGGGGAATCCTTTCTTCGCCATCATGTTCACGGCGATGACCCATTATCCTTACATCACCGACAGCCCGATGTTCTCGAAGATGGCGCCTTCCTCCCACACCGGGCTGGTCCACTACTCGGACGACGAAAAATTCAATGCCTACCTCAATGCCCTCAAGGTCGGCGATACGGCGCTTGGCGAAATCCTCGAGTCGCTGAAGCAGTCGGGCAAGCTCGATTCGACTTTGGTCGTGATCCTTGGCGATCATGGCGAGGCGTTCGGAGAGCATGACGACTATGTCCATGCCAGCGCGATCTATGAGGAGAACGTCCACATCCCGCTGATCATGATCAACAAGCATCTCTTCCATGATCAGGTCGTGCATTCCGTCGGCGGCATCGTCGACATCGCCCCGACCATCCTCGACATACTCGGTCTTCCGCTGCCCAAGCAGTGGCAGGGGCGCAGCCTGTTCAGCGAGCAGCGGCCGAACAAGACCTTCTTCTTCAATCCCTGGGCTGGCTTCCTGTTCGGCTACCGCGAGGACGACCGCAAGGTCGTCTTCAACGCGACCACCGGCAAGGTCGAGCAGTATGACCTCAAGGCCGATCCCGACGAGCGGACAAATCTCTTCAACGACAAAAGCGACCGCAACGCGCTGCTGCAGCCGATCGCCGGATGGGTGCAGTCGCAGCGGCGGCGCGTCGCCGATCTGGTCGCTGCCGAGGCCAAAAACACCGCGCGCTGCACCGTCACCAACCTGGAGATCGACGCCACCGGCACGGAGTTCGAAGGACCGCCGCGCCTGGATGTCCTGGTGGATGGCAAGCCCGTCGCCCAGATCAACGTGTCGGGCGTGCAAAGCAAGGCCGTAACGCCCGACGAGATCGGCGCCGAGCTGCAGGCGGCGTCGGCGGATGCAAAACCGTTCCGTGTCGACCTCAGCGCCGTGGCCAGCCCGCATTTGATCGAGCTTCGTTTTGCCAATGACCTGTGGGCTGGGCAGGGCAAGCCAGGCGATCGCAACCTGTTCATCAAGAGCGTCAAGGTGAACGGCCAGCTGGTGCCGAACAGCAGGCTGCACATCGACAACCGGGCCACCGGCTACACCGATGGCAGCGGCACCAGCATGTACAACAACGGATCGCTGTGGGTGAACGGCCCGTTTGTCGACGGATGCGTGTAGGGGGCGTTGGGCGGGGCGCCCCTCGATGCCCGGACGATCGTTCGCATTCTAATAATATCCGGCACGGCGGTTAAAGACGGTGCTCACCACGCCGTTTGCCTGAATTTTAATCAGCCCCCTCTAATATTTCCGGAGCAGCGAGACAGGCAGTCGGCATTCGGACCACTGTTCGCGACACAGATCTTTCGCCGGGGGGCGCGAGCCGAGGGCGAGAGGCTGGCGCAGGCCTTGCGCCTTGCCTCTTGCCCTCCGGCCGCCATTGCCTGCGGTACCAGTCGACGAACTTCCGCAGCCCGTCCTCGACCTCGCAACCGCGGCAGGTTCTAGCGTCGCGCTGCCGCGCCTGGGCCTTGGTGGGATATTGCTGGCGCAAGTTCCATGAGAGTCCGGTCAAATCATGACGCCAGGCGATACCAGCCGTCGCTGTCGCTTTCATCCGGCCGCGGCCGCGCGACATAAGCCGACACCCCGTTCGCCTCGTGATAGACGCGCGCCAGCAATTCCGCCAGCACACCGGACGTCACCATCTGCACCCCAGCGATAAGCAGGAAGAAGCCGGTGAACAGCATCGGGCGCGTGCCGATGTCCTGGCCGAGCAACAGTTTCAGGCACAGGAGATAGGCAAGCACCAGCGAGCCCACCGCGCCGAGCACGATGCCGATGCCGCCGAAGAAATGTCCGGGCCGCGTGCGGTAGCGCATGAAGAAATACATGAACACCAGGTCGAGCACGACCCTGAAGGTGCGCGAGATGCCGTATTTGGACTGGCCGTGGATGCGCGGATGATGGGTCACCACTTCCTGTGCGATGCGCCGCGGCGTCGTCACCGTCGCCAGCCAGGCCGGGATGAAGCGGTGCATCTCGCCATAGAGCCTGACGCTGCGGATGACGCTGCCGCGGAAGATCTTCAGGCTGCATCCATAATCCTTCAGCCGCACGCCGGTGACGCGCGCGATCAACCTGTTGGCGATGCGCGAGGGCAGCCGGCGCATCAGAAAGCCCTCCTGGCGGTCCTTGCGCCAGCCGGCGACGAGGTCGAGGTCCTCGTTGAGCAGGCGGTAGACCATTCGCGGTATGTCGAACGGGTCGTTCTGCAGGTCGCCATCGAGGGTGGCGATGACATCGCCGCGCGCAGCGTCGAGTCCTGCCTGCATGGCGGCGGTCTGCTTGTAGTTGCGTACCAGCTCGACCGCGTGCACGTGCGGCCCGTATTCAGCGGCGAGCCGCCGGATCTCAGCCGGCGTCGCGTCCGTGCTGCCGTCGTCGACGAGCACCACTTCCCACGGCTGGCTGTAGCCTTCCATCGCCTGATGGATGCGGGCGAGCAGGGGCTCGACATTGTCGGCCTCGTTGTACATCGGAATGACAATCGAGAGCTTATGCTCGGGCATGACCGCGCCGTCGGGCAAACCCGATGCAGGGATGGGCAGCAGGTTCATAGCGAGGGCTTCCTTGCAGCTTCCGCGGCCGGATCTTCCGGTAGCGTTGATTTCGAGGGGAACAGCCAGGCGATGGCGCCGGTGGCGATGGCCGAGCCGAAGATGAACAGATGCAGGGCGAGCGCCGCCTGCAGGCCGCTTTTCAAGGCGATGCCGGAGGTGAGCAATGCCGCCGCCGCGCCCGCCTCATAGGTGCCGAAGCCGGCGACGCCCTGCACCGGCAAGATAGCCGCGCCCTCGGCGCCGACCACGCCCGGAAAGGCGGTCGTGAAGGATGTCCCCAGCATCAGCGCCAGCAGCCATGCCTGCACCGAAAGCTTCAGCGCCCAGTTGGCGACCGTCCACCACCAGCCGTAGCGGGAGCGTCCCGTCGCCTCGGTGAAGATGTCGCGAATACGGCCGAGCTTGGCCACCACCCGGCCGCGCCCCGCCCAGTCGTGCGGCGCGCGCGCCCAGCGGGGCAGGTACCAGGCGACGACCATCAGCGCCGCGATCCCCGCAGCCCGCAGCGCTGGATGCAGCCCTGGCCACACCAGGCACGCGAGGATGCCGACGACGAAGGCGTCCTGCAGCCGGAACCATAGCAGCGAGGCGCTGGCGCGCATGATCGGGATGCCGAAAACCTGGCGCAAAAGCAGCGGAAAGGCCGTCTCGCCGCCGCGGAAGGGCACGACATTGATCATCGCGTTGTGGATCAGGATGACGCGCAGGCAGGCGCCGAAACGGCCGTTCACCTCGCCGCGGAATTCGTCGCAGACACGCAGCGCGCGCAGCACGTAGGTGACGAACAAGGCAACGGCCACGGCCACGAAGGCGGCGGGCGTGACGCGGTCGAAGGCGTCGCCCACCATCTTCCAGCGCGCGTCGCTGGCAAGCCAGGCCAGCAGCGCCAGGGTAACGACTATCGAGACTGCTCGTTTCAACCAATTCTCCGCAGGCTTCCGCCACCGCGTTCCGGTGGGCATCGGATGATGTCCGCTATTCCCGGCATCGGCCGGGGATCGGATCCATTGCCGGTTGTCGGCGGCCCGTAGGCCCAAAGCCCAAAGGCCGCGGCTCCTTCGATGCGGCTGCTCCTATAGACTAGCAGCCTGTTGGAATCCACAAGCTTGGTTCCGGCCCGTCGAGAAGGTGTGTTCGATCCGTTCGACAACGCCGATTGACACCGCTCTGCGCGTGGCGGTTAATAGCGGGCGGGGGCGGCAACTGCGATGCCTTGGGGAAGGCTTGGAGTGCGTGTTGGCGCTGGATCGGGGAGGCGACCACCAACATGCGACCGCGCACCATACCGACTGCTCAATACGCATTGCCATATCAAGCGGAAAGTCGGGCGCGGCAACGGCCATTTGCGAGGCGCGCCTGGCTGATGGCTCTCATTGCGTGTGGCGAGCTTGCCGCTGCCGTGAATATGGCAGCCGCGAAGGATCGTGCCCCCGCCCAGGCCGTTCCAACGGCGTTCGAGATGCAGCTCTACTACGCGGATCGCACGTGGAACTGGGCGGATGGAGCCGCCTATTTCGCGCAGGACAGGCGCCTGCGCGCCTGGACGGCGAAACCGGATTCCACCTCCATCGCTGAAGGCAGATGGCTGCTGACCAATGACGGCAAGATGTGCATGGAGCTTGTCTGGCGGTCCAAGACCTATGCCGCGACGCCGATCCGCACCTGCTTCAGCCATCGCATCCATAACGGCAATGTCGAGCAGCGCATGGAGCCCGGTGGCGGATGGTACAGCTTCAAGCACGCTTCGGGCAATGCCGCCGACGAGCATCGGAAATTCCAGGAAGGCGACGCCAAGAGCATTGAGTTCGATACGGCCCGCAAGCTGGTGGAGTCCAAGAGCTGAAGCGCCTGCGCTGAAACGGATCCGGTCGAACAAAGAAATAGGGCGGTTCAGCATTTCATGAAACGCTGAACCGCCCGAAGCAATTCCAGGAAGGTGCGTAGTGGTTGCCTGGAACTGCGTAGAACAATATTTCGAGCGGGTCGGCAATTCAAAAAGCCGAACCGCTCCGGCAATCAGGTCTGGCCGCCGCAGGCAGATCAGACAAGAAGAGGCCCGCTGAGAGAGCCCTCAACCCAACTCAGCGAGCCCGCGCCCCGACACATTACTCACTGGGACGACTGTCAGCCTTGCGGGCTGGCGTTGTTTGCCGGTGTTCGTGCCGCGCGGCGCGCGTCTGGCGCGCGACGTGGCCGTGACAGCCGGGACAGGAATTGCCGGCGCCGGCGTTGCCGGACCCAGCCCGAAGAAGGGTGCGGCCGTTCTGACGATGGTGTCGATGTCGGAGAGCTCCGCCGCGAAGCCCAACTGCTCGCGCGCCAGGCTCGGATCGGCATAGAGCTCGGCCGGGTCGCCAGGACGCCGTGTCCGATGGACGACTGGAACCGGTCGCGCCGTCATGCGGCCGACCGCGTCCAGGATCTCATTGATGGATACGCCTCGGCCGGTGCCGAGATTGACCGAAAGGTTGTCGCCGCCGGTTTCCAGATGCATCAGGGCCTTGAGGTGCGCGCGGGCAAGGTCGCTGACATGGATGTAGTCGCGCACGCAGGTGCCGTCGGCCGTGTCGTAGTCGGTGCCGAAAACCTCGATCGCGTCGATAATACCGGACGCCGCCATCAATACTCTGGGTATGAGGTGCGTTTCAGGCGTATGCCATTCGCCAAGCTCGCCCTCGGGATCGGCGCCACAGGCGTTGAAGTAGCGCAGGATCGCGTATTTCATGCCATAGGCCGCGGCATAGTCCTTGATGATCTGCTCGCCCATCAGCTTGGTGCGTCCATAGGGGCTGATCGGGTTCTGCGGCGAGGTCTCGCGCACCGGCAGGGTCTCGGGCACGCCGTAGGTCGCGCAGCTCGAGGAAAAGATGATGTTGTCGATGCCATGCGTCCGCGCCACATCGAGCACGCAGATCGTTCCCGCCACGTTGGTCGAATAATAGTCGGCCGGCTCGCCGACCGACTCGCCGACATAGGCGAGTGCTGCGAAGTGGATGATCGCCTGTGGCCGACGGGTGGTGATCACCCGATCGAGCGCCCGGCGATCGCGGATATCGCCGACAACCAGCGGACCCCAGCAGACGGATTCCTCGTTGCCGCGGCTCAGATTGTCGTAGACCACCGGCAGGTAACCGGCTGCCGAGAGCAGCTTGCAGGTGTGGCTGCCGATGAAGCCGGCGCCACCGGTTACGAGGACGGGGCGACGAGTCATGACACGGCAGCCTCCCTGGCCCACCTGTGGCTGCTGCGCGCGGCAGCGAACCGGCGGCCGCCGAGCAGTGCGTCGAAATACGCCGTGGTGTGGGCGAGGCCTTCGCTCAAGGCGACCTTCGGCTCCCAGCCGAGATGCTGCCTGGCGAAGGAAATATCGGGCTTGCGCTGCTTCGGATCGTCGACCGGAAGCGGCCGGTGCACGATGCGCGAGCGGGAGTTCGTGTAACCGACGACCAGCTCCGCCAGCTCCATGATGGTGAACTCGACGGGGTTGCCGAGATTGACCGGGTGCGCTGCCGCCGCCGGGGCGTTCATCAGCCGGATGAAGCCTTCGATGAGGTCGTCCACGAAGCAGAATGAGCGCGTCTGCGTGCCGCTGCCGTAGACGGTAATGTCCTCGCCGCGCAGCGCCTGGACGATGAAGTTCGACACCACGCGGCCGTCGTCGGGCTGCATGCGCGGGCCATAGGTGTTGAAGATGCGGGCGACACGGACGTCGATGCCGTATGTCCGCGAATAGTCGTAGAACAGCGTCTCGGCCGAGCGCTTGCCCTCGTCATAGCAGGAGCGCGGGCCATGCGTGTTGACGTTGCCGAAATAGCTCTCGGGCTGCGGATGCACCAGCGGGTCGCCGTAGATCTCGGAGGTCGAAGCCTGGAAGATCTTGGCCTTGTGGCGACGGGCGAGCTCCAGAAGGTTGATCGACCCCAGCACGCTCGTCTTGAACGTATGGATCGGATCGGCTTGGTAATGCGGCGGGGAGGCGGGGCAGGCGAGGTTGTAGATCTCGTCGACCGCAAGGTCCATCGGCAGCACATCGACGATGTCGTGCTTGATGCAGGTGAAGAACGGGTCGCGATGCATGCCATTGAGGTTGTAGCGCTTCCCGGTGTGGAAGTTGTCGAGGACGACGACCTCGTATCCGTCCAGCAGCAGTCTTTCGCACAAATGCGAACCCAGGAACCCCGCGCCACCGGCGACCAGCGCACGACCACGATCGGCATTGGCGCCCTTGCGGCCAGCCCCCGGGCCAAGTTTCACGACCTTCATAATCCTGCTCATGACTCCCCCTTACGCGGCACGCACACCACCACCCCGGTCGGGCAAGGCTCGACCAAGTCCTGAAACCGTGGCGAACCCCCGGCGTCAGCCAAAGGTGCCATCACCCATGATGTGCGTAAAAACGTCTGAGTTTGCGGGAGCTGTACTGTACGGCTTATTGGTTGCCGCTCAGCCTGCTATGCCCCGTGAATCGCGATCACGCGTCTGGTTGCCACCATCGCCGATCTTGCTCGCCCAAATTGCACACCCAACGCATATAAAAATATACCTGTGGGGATAGTAGTCAACTAAATTAGCTGTTTGTTAACCTCACTCGTTCGCGATTGGTTAATCATGAGCCGCGCGGATCGGCTTTTTCCGCCGGCCTGGAATGGCGAGGCCGTAGCGGTCGCAGGCAGCGGCGAAGCAGGCACTCCAGTCGCTGGGAAAGCTTTGTGGCCAACGGCACTGGCGGGCTTGAAGGTGTCGGATGATCGAGCCGGCAAGTGCATCGCAAGTCTATCTTTCGACGCGCTGCGGATGTCCTTGGATAAGCTTGGGAAATACAGATGTGGTTAGCCGGACCACAAACAGTCTCGGCGAAAACTGGCGCAATTGCTGGCAGTCCTGCGCGGGTCGCCGTGGGGGCGAGCCGGGAACCGTCGCCCGCCTGCAGGGCAGGTTGAGGCGGTGCTGCTCGGTGCCGGCGGCCGGCCGGGTTTCACCCGGCTCGCAGTGGCGTTTCCACTCTGGGGTGCAATGGGCGAGCCGGGCGTCGCCCGACGAAAAACCGCCTGCGGGGATAACATCCGAGGACGTCCGGGCAGGCATTCGAGCCACCTGCGCTATTGGGAGGAAGGGGGCTCACCAATGGACGACAAGGCCCGCGAACGGCGGGCCTTGTCGATCATGTCGAAACCTTTGCCACCGGCGGCCTACTCCCCGCCCATCTCCTTCTTGAACTGCTCGAAATCGACCTGCATGCCGTTGAAGATGGTGCTCCAGTGGCGGGTGATCGCGGCCATCGCCACCGCTTCCTGGATCTCCTCGTCGGTAGCGCCGGCGCGCTTGGCGTCCTGCGTGTCCGACCAGATGCAGTAGTTGCACGGAATCTGTGCCGCGACCGCCAGCGAGATCAGCGACTTCACCTTCGGCGGCAGCGCCGTCTTGTCGCTGAGCTCAATGGCCTTGACCTCGGCCCAGGCGCCGGGCAGACCGGCCTTCGGGAACTGCTTCACGAAGCTCGGCACGCCGCCCATGGTCGACTGGATGTCCTTGATGGCGGCGTCGTAGTCGTCGGCCTGGGCAGGCGCCGAGGCCAAGGTCAGGGTCAAGGCGCAAGCGGCCGCGAGCATTGATGCGGACGCCAGGCGAAGGGTGGAATTTGAAAGCGTGCGATGGGTCGACATTGTTTCTCCTCTGGTATTTGATAGCCTTACGATGTAAGGTATGGCCGAAAATGAACCTTACAGTGTAAGTTGTCAAGCGCCGCCATGGACTCATCGAGCAAAAGAAAGCGAACACGCGGCCGGTTGTCCCGCGAGATGATCGAGGACGCCGCCTTCGAGGTGATCGAGCGGGAAGGGCTTTCCGGTTTCTCGATGCGCAAGCTGGCCGCCGCGCTCGGCTGCGAGGCGATGAGCATCTACCATCACTTCCCCTCGCAGGCGCATCTTTACGAGACGCTTGTCGATCGGCAGATGAGCGCGCTGGTGGTCCCCGATGAAAGCCTGCCCTGGCGTGAGCGGGTCCGCGTCGGTATGCAGGAGTTCCGCCGTGTCGCCACCGAACACCCGGCCTTCGCGCCGTTCATCGTCGTTTACCGCATGAACTCGCCGCCATGTCTGGCCAAGCTGAACAGCATCATCGGCGTATTCGAGGCGGGCGGATTCGGTCCCGAGCTTAGCGCCCGGCTGTTTCGCGCCGCTGGCTACTATCTGATGGGGGCGATCCTCGATGAGACCGCGGGCTACGCCAAAGGCCCGTCGGCGGTCACCACCGTCAGCAACGAAGAGCTTGCCCGTGATTTTCCCAGCGTCGTGGCGGCCGGGGCCTATTTCGGCACCGCCGGTTTCGACAAGACCTTCGATCTCGGCCTGGAGATGCTGCTGGACGAAATGGAGCGGATTCGCGATGGTGCTCGGGCCGCGACCGCAAAAGGTGGAAGCGCTCGCGGCCACGGGAATTAGCTAGCCAAGGCCTTCGATGCGCTTCCTTTTCGTTCTTGTCCTCCTCGCCGGCGTCGCCATCGGCGTCCTCTATCCCTGGGCGATGAGCAATTTCTCCGGCCACGAGATCGGCACCTGGCGGGTGTATGAGCAGGGCCGCTTCCGGCCGGTGACGGTGCCGCTCGCCGCGCGCGACGCGCCGCTGAGGGTGTTGGTCGACCTCACGGCGCGGGCCGAGCGCATCGTCTCGCAACAGCGCACCGTGCTGACGCTGACCGCCGCCACCGGCGGCCGCACCGCGCTCGCCTCGACGCTCCAATTCAGTCATTCCGACAATCCGCGCCAGGCAAGCCCGCAACTGCCGGACAAGATCTTCCGTGACGAGGCGGGCGTGATCCAGGCGGTCAGCCCCGGCCCCTATCTCTTTACCGTCGGTCCGGGCGATGCCGAGGGTATCCCGATCCGGGCGGTCGATCTCGTGCTGCGCGCAGAAGCCGGCGCCATCGACGAGCGGGCACGGCCGGTCGGCTACGCGATGATGGGCGTCGGGCTGATCGGGCTGGTGCTTTCCTTCGCGTTCGGCGGTCGCGGCGGCAGGCCACAGAACCCCAACTCGCAGCCGCCACCGCCGCGCTGGGGCCGCGGCGGCTTGTCGAACTGAGGGCGGCATGAACTACCGCCACGCCTACCACGCCGGCAACTTCGCCGATGTCGTCAAGCATGTCGTGCTGACGCGTCTGCTCGACTATCTGAAGCAGAAGGACAAGGCCTTCCGCGTCATCGACACCCATGCCGGCATCGGCCGCTACGACCTGTCGTCGGTGGAAGCTCAGAAGACCGGCGAATGGCTGGGCGGCATCGGCCGGCTGGTCGACGCGCATCTGGATGCCAAGGTCACCGCCCTGCTGGCGCCCTATCTCGAGGCCGTTCGTGCCCTGAACCCCGAGGGCGGGGTGAAGAACTATCCCGGCTCGCCTCTGATCGCCAGGCACCTGCTGCGCAAACAGGACCGGCTGACGGCGATCGAACTGCATCCGCATGACGCGGAGCGGCTGAAGGCGGTCTTCGCCGGCGATTTCCAGACAAGGGTGATCGAGCTCGACGGCTGGCTGGCGCTCGGCGCGCACCTGCCGCCGAAGGAGAAGCGGGGCCTCGTGCTCGTCGATCCGCCCTTCGAGGAGGGAGGGGAGTTCTCCCGCATCGTCGACGGGCTGTCGAGAGCGCACCGGCGCTGGCCGGGCGGCATCTACGCGCTCTGGTATCCGATCAAGGACCGCAAGGCGGTCGCGGCGTTCAGGGCGGCGCTGAAGGAGACGGGCATCCCGAAACTGCTCGACATCGGCTTCGAGATCCGGCCGGCATCAACTGAGCCCAGCCTCGACGGCAGCGGCATGGTAGTGGTCAATCCGCCGTTCACGCTGGAAGGCGAGTTGCGGATCCTGCTGCCGGCCCTGCACAAGGTGACGGCAGTCGCGCAGCCGTCGCGCTGGACGCTGGACTGGCTGGCGGGCGAGTAGGGCACTGACCGCGCGGCGTGGCTTCCACCCAGCCCGTTGGCGCGAGCGGATGGGATGGCCTGCGCCGGCTGGGATCGGCCGCCGATGCCGGCGGCCACGCCTCGGAAACCATTGCCGTCGCAATCGCTTGACCGCCGCCAAGCGAATCCGCACAGTGTGCACAATCGATCTCGAGAGGCTGCCATGACTCGCTTCGCTCGTTCCGCTCTTGCCGCGCTGATCTCGCTCTGCACGCCGCTTGGCACATCGCTTGGCTTCACCCAGGCGGCGCATGCCGCCGACCTCGCCGTCTATTCCGACGAGGACAGCGGCGTCTGCGGTGAGGCCTGGGTGCTGAACAAGATCACCGACCGTTTCGCCTATCAGGTGCGCCACGTCCCGCATCTGCCGGATGTCGCGATCACCGATTTCAGCCGCATCCACCAGCACCGCTACCTGCCGGCCAGCGAGGAATGGCCGATCGGCCGCCGCTATTGCGGCGCCACGGTCAGCCTGTCCGACGGCCGCGCCCGTACCATCTGGTACCTGATCGAGGAGGGCCAGGGCTTCGCATCGATCGGCGACAATGTCGAATTCTGCGTCTCGGGCTTCGACCGCTGGATGGTCTACAACGGCCGCTGCCGCGTGCTGCGCTAGGCGCGGCTATCCTGTCCGCGCGCCGGAAAGATAGGCGCAGATCAGCTCGACGAGTTGCTTGCGCAGTTCCGGCGCATCCAGCATGTCCCGTCGCGCCGCATTGTGGATCACGCCCTCGACCGCCGAGGACAGCACGCGCGCGATCGTCTCGACGTCTTTCCGGCGCCTGCGGTACTGCGCCACGGCGGCCGTGTAGTGTTCGAGATAGCGGGTCTGGAACGAGGCATGCGCGGCGCGTGAGCCGCGATCGCCCGGCGCCTCGTCGAGCAGCACCTGATGCAGCGTCGGATGGATGCTGTGCGCCTCGATCATGCCGCGCACCAGCTCCTGCGCGAATCGCCTGAGCGGCTTGCCGCCTTCGGCTGATTCGGCGATCACCGACAGCACCTGATCGAAATGGCGGCGACGGATCGCTTCGAGCAGCGACAGCTTGTCTGGAAAATATTGATAGAGCGAGCCGATGCTGACGCCGGCCGTCTCGGCCACTTTGTTGGTGGTGAAGCCTGCCCATCCGAGCTCGCTCAGAACATGAT
>NZ_RZOT01000059.1:0-16553 GCF_003999085.1 Mesorhizobium sp. M4A.F.Ca.ET.090.04.2.1 | reverse complement strand
GAAGGGCGTCACCGCGGCGACCGGGCCGAAGGTTTCGTCGCGCATGATCAGGGCTTCGTCCGGCACGTCGACAAGCAGCGTCGGCTGGTAGAACAGCGGGCCGGCGGCGTGGCGCTTGCCGCCGGCGAGACACCGCGCCCCGCGCGCGAGTGCATCGGCCACCTGCTCCTCCACCTTCTTGACGGCGCGCTCATGCATCAGCGGACCGATATCGGCGTCGCCAGAAAGCCCATTGCCGGTGCGGAGCCGCTCGATGCGGTGGGCGAACGCGGCGCAGAAGCGGTCATAGAGCGGCCGCTGCACATAGATCCGGTTGGCGGCCAGGCAATCCTGGCCGGAGGTGGCGAATTTGGCGTCGAGCGCGATCGCAACCGCTTTGTCGATATCGGCGTCGTCGAACACGATCAGCGGTGCATGGCCGCCGAGCTCCATGATCAGTCGCTTCATGGTCGGCGCACTTTGCGCGGCGATCAGCCGGCCGATTTCGGTCGAGCCGGTGAAGCTCATGGCGCGCACGCGGACATCTTCGCACATCCGCCCGACGATTGCGCGGGCATTGCCGGTGACGACGTTGAAGACACCGGCGGGAAGACCGGCGCGCTCGCCGAGTTCGGCCAGCGCCAGCGCCGACAGCGGCGTTTCTGAGGAGGGGTGCGCGACGATGGTGCAGCCGGCGGCAAGGGCGGCGGCCGCCTTGCGGGTGAGCATAGCCGATGGAAAATTCCACGGTGTGACGACGCCGACGACGCCGAGCGGCTCGCGCCGGACCATCATCTCGGCGCCCGGCAGATGGCTGGTGACGTTTTCGGCGTTGAGGCGTTTAGCTTCCTCGGCGTACCACTCGACGAAGGAGGCGGCATAGTCGATCTCGCCGAGCGACTCCTTCAGCGGCTTGCCTTGTTCGAGCGTCATAAGCAGCGCCAGATCCTCTTTGGCGGCAATGATCAGCTCGAACCATTTTCGCAAAATCTTCGAGCGCTCCTGCGGTAGCAATGCCCGCCAGGCGGGAAAGGCGCGGGACGCGGCATCGATCGCCTCTGTCGTCTGCCCGGAATCTAGCGCGGCAATGAAGGCGATGGTGGCGCCGGTCGCGGGATCGGTCACCTCGAAACTTTCCGCCGCCTCGCTCGCCGTCCAATGGCCGTCGACATAGGCGAGCGCACGCAGCAGCCGACGGTCGGCAAGCCGGTCGAGCGCTTCATGGCGGTTCGTGCAAGCAAGATGCGCGGACATCGATCAGGTCTCCGGGTGCCAAGGCGATGTGGAGAAACTAGCCCCGTGGCCGAGACAGAGAGGCTGTTTCGGCAGCCGCAGGTAGAGAGATTGTCTCTATTCGCCGGGAGAGCAGGGCGATCTCTCTAGCCACCGCAACTGAGACAGAGGCCCTCACCCGGATTGCCAACCGAATTGCGAGGGCAATCGGGGCAATCCGACCTCTCCCCTCGGGGAGAAGGTGGCCGCGAAGCGGCGGATGAGGGGGCCTTGCTGAGCCCTCACCCTTGCCCCGGCAACAAATCCGCCACCGGCAGCACGGTCCCCTCCTTCACTGTCTTGGTGACGATGTAGGTGAAGTAGCGGTCGATTCCGATCTCGCGCTCAAGCAGGGCGTCGACCAGTCGCTGATAGGCATCGATGTCGCGCGCCATCACCTTCAGCACGTAGTCAACGCCGCCGCCGACCGACCAGCAGGCAACGATCTCGGGGATGTCGCGGATGACGCGCTCGAAGCGGTCAAAATCGGCCTGGCGGTGGCTGGCTAGCGTCACCTCCATCAGCACGGTCGCCACCGGCGCGATCGTGCGCATGGCGATCGAGGCATGGTAGCCGGCCACGATGCCGGCCTTTTCCAGCTTGCGCAGCCGCATCCAGCAGGGCGTCGGCGACAGGCCGACCTTGTCGGCCAGGGCCAGCTTGGTGATGCGCCCGTCGCGCTGGATGGCGTCGAGGATTTTGAGGTCGATCGGATCGAGTTTCGCTGCGGCCATCGGCGTCCACCTTTTGCTGCCCGCCACCATGGCGGCGCATGATTTCGATTGTCAATTGCACTGATTTCGATCTCTAATAAGTCATGACATTGTGGCAGCCAGATCCCGCCCTCATCCGCCGCCCGGCCTATCAGTCGCTCGCCGACCAGTTTGCCCGCGCCATCCATGACGGGCGCCTCGCCAATGGCGCCCGTCTGCCGACGCATCGCCGGCTGGCCGAAGACCTGAATTTGTCAGTGCAAACGGTGAGCCGCGCCTATGAGGAGCTGATTCGGCGCGGCCTTATCTCCGGCGAGATCGGCCGCGGCAGCTTCGTCCAGACGCAACGCCGCGAGGAGGAGCCGCCCTACATTCCCGAGCGACTGGGCGAGGTCATCGACCTCTCGATCCTCAAGCCGGTCTGCGAGCCGATGCACCTGGAGCGGCTGAAGCAGGCGCTGGGCTGGCTCGCCGAAAACCTGCCGGCGAGCTCGGCGCTGTCCTTCCGCCCGAACATGGTCTTTCCGCGCCACCGCGCCGTGGCGGTCGAGTGGCTGCGCCTCTGCGGCCTCGACGCCTCGCCGCAGAACGTCAGCCTGACCAACGGCGCCACCGCCGGCATGACAGTGGCGCTGATGAGCGTGGCGCCGCCCGGCTCGACGGTCGCCACCGAGGCCATTGGCCACCATACGCTGGTGCCGCTCGCGCGCTATCTCGGCTTCAACCTCGAAGGCCTGCCGATCGACGGCAACGGCCTCATCCCGGAAGCGCTCGACGAGGCCTGCCGCCTTTCCGACATCCGCGCCGTCTTCGTGCAGCCCTCGGTCATCAACCCGACGGCGACGCTGATGGACGCCAGGCGGCGCGAGGAGATTGCGGCCGTGGCGCGCAAGCACGACATCGCCATCATCGAGAACGACGTGCTGGGGCCGCTGGTCGAGGACCGGCCGCCGCCGGTAGCCGCCTTTGCGCCCGAGCGCACGCTCTATGTCACCTCCTTCACCAAGATCACCGTGCCCGGGCTGCGGATCGGTTACCTGGCCGCGCCAGACCGCTATGTCGCGGCGGTGGCCAATCGCCACCTCGTCTCGAACTGGATGGCGACGCCGATGGTGGCCGAGATCGCCACGCGCTGGGTCACCGACGGGACGGCGATGGAGCTCGTCCGCTGGCAGCGCTCGGCGCTCAGGCGGCGCCAGGACATCGCTTCGCAAGTGCTGGCCGGCATCGACTACCGCGTCCAGCGCGACGGGCTGCATCTGTGGCTCGAGCTTCCCGGCGACCGCGCCGAGGAGAGCTTTGTCTCGCAGGCCCGCCTGCGCGGCGTGGCGATCGCACCCGGCACCTCCTTCCGCATCGCCGAGTCACCCTGGCATCCGGCCGTGCGCATTTCTCTCGGCTCTACAACCGAAGGGGAACTGCGCGCGGGCCTGAGCGTTGTCGCCAAGCTCCTGCTTGGCGATGCGGAGCATCTGCTGCTCGCCATCTGATGCGCGAATTGCCCTGATTTTGTGCCGTGCCGGAAATATTGTCATGATATTATTTTCCTAATTGACATGATTTGGCGCGTTCCGCATCGTTAAGGGCATAGGCTTCTCCAGAACGGGGAAATTGATTGCCCGCACCCATCATCAAGGTTGACGCCATTTCGAAAAGCTTCGGTGCCTTCAAGGTGCTGGACGGCCTGTCGATGCAGGTCATGCCGGGTGAGAAGCTGGCGCTGATCGGTCCGTCCGGCTCCGGCAAGACGACGATCCTGCGCATCCTGATGACGCTGGAGAAGATCGATGGCGGCCACATCCAGATCGACGGCGAGCAGCTCTACCACATGGAGCGCAACGGCCAGCTACTGCCGGCAGATGAGCGGCACCTCGCAAAAATGCGCCAGAAGATCGGCATGGTCTTCCAGTTGTTCAATCTGTTTCCGCACAAATGCGTCATGGACAACGTCACCCTGGCGCCGATGCTGACCAAGGGCGTCGCTCGCGCCGCCGCCGAGAAGCGGGCGATGGAACTGCTCGACATGGTCGGCATGGCCGACAAGGCCAAGAGCATGCCGGCGCAGCTTTCAGGCGGCCAGAAGCAGCGCGTGGCGATCGCCCGCGCGCTGGCTTTGTCGCCGAAGATCATGCTGTTCGACGAGGTCACCTCGGCGCTCGATCCGGAACTGGTCGAGGAGGTGCTCAACGTCATGCGCAAGCTCGCCGCCGAGACCGACATGACGATGCTGCTCGTCACCCACGAAATGGGCTTTGCCCACGACTTCGCCGACCGGGTGCTGTTCTTCGACCGCGGCCGCATCGTCGAGGAAGGCAAGCCCGATGAGATTTTCCGCCACCCGAAACAGGAGCGCACGCAGGGCTTCCTGAAGAAGATCATCGCGGCCGGACATCGCGTCTGACCAACGGGGAAAAAGCCGTCCCCAAGGCGAAGAAGCCGTCCGCGGAACCTGAGCGCCTAAACCGAACAACCAAGACAACAACAAGGAGTTGGGAACGATGAAGAAACTTGCCATTCTGGCCGGCGTCGCCGGCCTCGCGGCGACAACGATGCTGCTGGCCTCCGGCGCGCGTTCGGCCGACGACGCCAAGCTCGAGCAATTGAAGGGGCAGGGCTTCGCCCGCGTCGCCATCGCCAACGAGCCGCCCTACACGGCTGTCGCCGCCGACGGCAAGGTCTCGGGCGCCGCGCCGGATGTGGCGCGCGAGATATTCAAGCGCCTCGGCGTCAACGACATCGTCGCCTCGATCTCCGAATATGGCGCCATGATCCCGGGTTTGCAGGCTGGCCGTTTCGACGTCGTCACCGCCGGCCTGTTCATGAAGCCGGAGCGTTGCGCGGCGGTCGCCTATTCCGAGCCGGTGCTGTGCGACGCCGAGGCAATGCTGGTGAAGAAGGGCAATCCGAAGGGCTTCAAGAGCTATGAGGACGTCGCCAAGGACTCGTCCGCCACCATCGGCGCCCCGGGCGGCGGCACCGAGGAAAAGCTGGCGCTCAATGCCGGTGTGCCGCGCGAGCGCGTCATCGTCGTGCCGGACGGCCAGAGCGGCCTGAAGATGCTGCAGGACGGCCGCATCGACGCCTATTCGCTGCCCGTGCTGTCGATCAATGACCTGGTCAAGAAGGCCAATGATCCGAACCTCGAAGTCATCGCTCCGGTGCTGGGCGCGCCGGTCTATTGCGACGGCGCAGCCTTCAAGAAAGGCGACGAGGCGCTGCGCGATGCCTACGATGTCGAACTCGCCAAGCTGAAGAAGTCCGGCGAGTTCGCCAAGATCATTGAGCCCTACGGCTTCTCGGCCGCCGCCGCGATGTCGACGACGCGCGAAAAGCTCTGCGCGGCGAAGTAGGGCGCTTTCTTCCTTCTCTCGTTCACGGGGAGAAGGTGTCATGAAGTGACGGATGAGGGGCAGCGCCAAGGTATCAGAAGGCGGCTCTGCCCCTCATCTGCCTGCCGGCATCTTCTCCCCGTGAACGGGGAGAAGGGGCTGTCGCGGCTGCCCCGCATAACCGCAAACGACAGGAAGTCCTAAACGCAAAATGACCCAGTGGTCCGGCTATCTCGGCCTGATATTGCAGGGAGCGCTTGTCACCATCGAGCTGACGCTGATGGGGTCGGTGCTTGCGCTGATCATGGCCTTCCTGGCCGGCATGGGGCGGCTGTCGCGCTTCTTCGTGCTGCGCGCGCTGGCCACCGCCTATATCGAGTTCTTCCGCGGCACCTCGATCTTCGTGCAGCTGTTCTGGGCCTATTTCGTCCTGCCCCTTGCCGGCATTTCTCTGACGCCTTTGCAGGCCGGCGTGCTGGCGCTGGGCCTGAATGTCGGCGCCTATGCGGCGGAAGTGGTGCGCGGCGCCATCCAGTCGGTCGGCCGCGAGCAGTACGAAGCCTGCACCGCGCTCAACCTCGGCCGCTGGCAAGGCATGCGCCATGTCATCCTGCCGCAGGCGCTGCTGGTCATGCTCCCGACCTTCGGCAACAACGCCATCGAACTGCTCAAGGCGACCTCCGTCGTCTCGCTTATCTCGCTCGCCGACCTCACCTTCCAGGCGCAGGTGGTGCGCTCGCAGACCGGCAACACGCTGATGCCGTTCACCACCATCTTGATCATCTATTTCGTGCTGGCGCTCGCCATCTCCTGGGGCGTGCGCTCGCTGGAACGCCGCATGGCGCGCGGCATCGACGGAGTGCGCGTCTGATGGATTGGGACTGGAACTTCGTCAGGGAGATCCTGCCGACTCTGATCCAGGGGGTGAAGATTACCATCCTGGCGACGCTGCTCGGCTCGGTGCTGGCGGCGATGGTCGGACTGGCCATCGCGCTGGCGCGGCGCTCGCCGAACCGGGCCGTGTCGCGCACCGTCGGCTTCCTCGCCGAATTCATCCGCGGCACACCGCTGCTGGTGCAGCTCTATTTCATCTTCTACGTGCTTCCCGACTTCGGCATCCTGCTGCCGCCGCTGGTGGCCGGCGTCATCGGGCTCGGCCTGCACTACGGCACCTATACGGCGGAGGTCTACCGCGCCGGCATCGACAACGTCCCGCGCGGCCAGTGGGAAGCGGCCAAGGCCTGCAATCTCGGCGCCGGCCAGACCTGGACGCACATCATCCTGCCGCAGGCCATCCCGCCGATGATCCCGGCCTTGGCCAATTACTTCATCGCCATGTTCAAGGAGACGCCGCTGCTCTCGGCGATCACCGTGCTGGAGCTGATGAACCAGGCCAAGAGCGTCGCCAACACCTATTACCGCTACGTCGAGCCAATGACGCTGGTTGGCGCCTTCTTCCTGATCATCAGCCTTTTCTCGGTCGTGCTGCTGCGCTGGCTGGAACATCGCTACGGCAAGATCGAAAGGTAGTCTTGATGAAACCGCTGCCCGAAATCAGGCTGTTGCCGACAAGGCCGGCCCTCGATGCGCGCCCGCTGGCAAAGCGCGTCGGCCTGATCATCCTTGCCACCGACCACACCAGCGAGCCGGATTTCCATCGCATGGTGGCGAGCGAGCGGATCGGCGTCTACGTCGCCCGCATCCCCTACAAGAACCCGACCACGCCGGAGAACCTGCGCAGGATGCAGCCGGAGCTGGAGGCCGCCGCCGCGCTCATCCTGCCGGACGAGCCGCTCGACGCCGTCTGCTATTCCTGCACCTCGGCCTCGGTGGTGATCGGCGACGCCGAGATCGAGGCGGCGATCCGGGCCGCCAGGCCCGGCGTTGCCGTGGTGACGCCGCCGATGGCCGGTGTGCGCGGGCTGAAGGCGCTGGGCGCGAAACGGATCAGCATGCTCACCCCCTACACGGTCGAGACCAGCCGGCCGATGGCGGCCTATTTCGCCGGGCGCGGCTTCGAGATCGTGAGCTTCACCTGCCTCGGCTTCGAGGACGACCGCGAGATGGCGCGCATCCCGCCGGCCGCGCTTGTCGAACTGGCCGGCAAGGCAACCGATGCCGAGGCTGACGCGCTGTTCGTGTCCTGCACTGCGCTGCGCTCGGCGCTCGCGGTCGCCGGCATGGAACGGGCGATCGGCCGCCCGGTCGTCACCAGCAACCAGGCCAGCGCCTGGAATTGCCTCAGACTGTGCGGCGACGCCACGGCGCGGCCTCAGTTCGGCCGGCTGATGACGAAGTCGCTGGTGCAGTAAGATGATGTCCCGCATTCACGAGCGACCCCCTCTGGCCTGCCGGCCATCTCCCCCTCAAGGGGGGAGATCAACTGCGGCCCGGCTTTCGCCAATCGCTGAAGTCACAGGAAGAGCGCCAGCGCCAAAGCTGCTTATCTCCCCCCTTGAGGGGGAGATGGCCGGCAGGCCAGAAGGGGTCGCCCGATGACGAGCGCCACCACCCTCGCCGACATCCGCGCCGCCCGAGAGCGAATCGCCGGCAAGGTCGAGCGCACGCCAACCGTGCAGTCGCAAAGCCTTACGGATCGCGTCGGCCAACCCATCCACCTCAAGCTCGAGCACCATCAGACCACTGGCGCCTTCAAATTGCGCGGCGCCTCGAACGCGATCGCTTCACTAAGCCCTGAGGATAAGACGCGCGGTGTGGTCGCCGCCTCAACCGGCAATCATGGCCGGGCGCTCGCGCATGCGGCGAGGCTCGAAGCCATCCGCGCGGTGATCTGCATGTCGCGGCTGGTGCCCGAGAACAAGCTCGACGCGATCCGCCGCCTCGGCGCCGAGATACGCATCGTCGGCAACAGCCAGGACGATGCGCAAACCGAGGTCGACAGGCTGGTCGCCGAACAAGGCCTGGTCATGCTGCCGCCCTTCGACCACGCCGACATCATCGCCGGCCAGGGCACGCTCGGTCTGGAGATCATCGAGCAGGTTCCGGACGCCGCAAGCGTGCTGGTGCCGCTGTCTGGCGGCGGGCTGGCTTCGGGCGTCGCCGCCGCCGTCAAGGGGGTCAGCCCCGGCTCCAAGGTCATCGGGGTGTCGATGGCGCGGGGCGCGGCGATGAAGGCGAGCCTCGACGCCGGCCGTCCCGTCGAGGTCGAGGAACTGCCGACGCTGGCGGATTCGCTCGGCGGCGGCATCGGGCTCGACAACCGGCTGACCTTTGGAATGTGCCGCAACCTGCTCGACGATGTTATCCTGCTCTCCGAGGACGAGATCGCCACCGGCATCCGTCATGCCTATGAGCAGGAGCGCGAAATCGTCGAAGGCGCCGGTGCCGTCGGCATCGCAGCGCTGCTTGCCGGCAAGGTCAAGACGGCCGGGCCTGCCGTGCTCATCCTTTCCGGCCGCAACATCGACATGGCGCTGCACAGGAAGATCGTCTGCGGCGAGGCGCCATCAACCGTGGAGCGTGCCGCATGAGCCGGATGATGATCCTCACCGAGGCCGAACTGCGCAACATTGTGACCCTGGATCTCGATACCGCCGCCTGCGTCGAGAACGCCTTCCGCGCGCTTGCCACCCTGCCGGTGGCGATGCCGCCGATCCTGCGTCTCGACATTCCCGAACATCACGGCGAGGTCGACGTTAAGTCCGCCTATGTGCCCGGCATCGACGGCTTCGCCGTCAAGATCAGCTCCGGCTTCTTCGACAATCCGAAGCTCGGCCTGCCGAGCGGCGGCGGCATGATGGTGTTGCTCTCGGCGAAAACCGGAGTGGTCGAGGCGCTGCTGCTCGACAATGGCTATCTGACGGACATCCGCACCGCCGCCGCAGGCGCGGTCGCGGCCAAGCATCTATCGCGCGAAGACTCTACCGTGGCGGCGATCTTCGGCGCTGGTTTGCAGGCCGGGCTGCAGCTCGAGGCGCTGCGCCTGGTGCGGCCAATCGAGGAGGCCCGCATCTGGGCGCGCGATGCCGCCAAGGCCGAGGTGGCCGCCGCCAGCCTGCGCGAGAAGCTCGGCATCCTGGTGCGCGCCGAACCGGACGCGGCGAAGGCGGCAGCCGGCGCCGACATCATCGTCACAACGACGCCATCGACCGAGCCGCTGATCAAGGCCGGCTTCGTCGTGGCCGGCCAGCACATCACCGCCATGGGCTCGGATGCCGAGCACAAGAACGAGATCGCGCCGGCGATCCTGCGCATGGCCGATCTCTATGTTGCCGACAGCGCCAGGCAAACCAAACGGCTCGGCGAACTGCATCATGCCATCGCGACAGGGGTGATGACGGCCGACGCCGATGTGACCGAACTCGGCCAGATCATCGCCGGCGACAAGCACGGCCGGCGCTCGGACAGCGACATCACCATCGCCGACCTCACCGGCACCGGCGTGCAGGACACGGCGATCGCCACCTTGGCCCGTGACCGCGCCCAAGCGGCCAATGCCGGCACCATTTTCGAAAGCTGATACCGGCCGCCAGGCCCAACAAACGAGGATCAAGAACAATGCAGCCGAACCTTAAATTCACGCGCGGCGAATATGCGGATCGCCTCGCCAAGACAAGGCAAGCCATGGCGGCCAAGGGGGTCGATCTGCTGATCGTCAGCGATCCCTCCAACATGGCCTGGCTGACGGGTTACGACGGCTGGTCGTTCTATGTCCACCAGGCGGTCATCGTGCCGCCTTCGGGCGAGCCGGTCTGGTATGGCCGCGGCCAGGACGCCAATGGCGCCAAGCGTACCGCCTACCTCGCTCACGACAACATCATCGGCTACGCCGACCACTATGTGCAGTCGACCGAGCGCCACCCGATGGACTTCTTGTCCAGCGTGCTTTCCGATCGCGGCTGGGGCAAGCTGACCATCGGCGTCGAGATGGACAATTACTGGTTCTCGGCCGCCGCCTTCGCCGCCCTGCAGAAGCATCTGCCCAACGCCCGCTTCGTCGATGCGACAGCGCTGGTCAACTGGCAGCGCGCGGTAAAGAGCCCGACCGAGATCGACTACATGCGCAGGGCCGCCCGCATCGTCGAGGCCATGCACCAGCGCATCGTCGACAGAATAGAGGTCGGCATGCGCAAATGCGATCTGGTCGCCGAGATCTACGATGCCGGCACCCGCGGCGTCGATGGGATCGGCGGCGACTATCCGGCGATCGTGCCGCTGCTGCCGTCGGGCGCCGACGCCTCGGCGCCGCATCTGACCTGGGACGACCGGCCGATGAAGGCCAGCGAGGGCACCTTCTTCGAGATCGCCGGCTGCTACAACCGCTACCATTGTCCGCTGTCGCGCACCGTCTTCCTCGGCAAGCCGACGCAGGCCTTCCTCGATGCCGAGAAGGCGACGCTGGAAGGCATGGAGGCAGGCCTTGCCGCCGCAAAGCCGGGCAACACCTGCGAAGACATCGCCAATGCCTTTTTCGCCGTCTTGAAGAAGTACGGCATCGTCAAGGACAACCGAACCGGCTACCCGATCGGCATCTCCTATCCGCCGGACTGGGGCGAGCGCACCATGAGCCTGCGCCCCGGCGACCGCACCGAGCTCCAGCCCGGCATGACCTTCCATTTCATGACCGGCCTATGGCTGGAGACGATGGGGCTAGAGATCACCGAATCCATCCTGATCACCGAGACCGGCGTCGAGTGCCTGGCCAATGTGCCGCGCAAGCTGGTCGCGAAGGATTGATCCCGATGCCGGCCTTGCGTCCCTCACCGATCGCCCCGACCGTCGATTTCGACAAGGACGGCGTCCAGCACGGCTTCCTGCGCCTGCCCTACAGCCGCGACGATTCCGCCTGGGGCTCGGTGATGATCCCGGTCTGTGTCATCCGCAACGGCAAGGGACCGACGGCGCTTCTCACCGGCGGCAATCACGGCGACGAGTATGAGGGGCCGCTGGCGCTCTACGATCTTGCCCGCACGCTCGATCCGAAGGACGTCGCCGGTACCGTGATCATCGTGCCGGCAATGAACTATCCGGCCTTCCGCGCCGGCACGCGGACTTCGCCGATCGACAAGGGCAACATGAACCGTAGCTTCCCTGGCCGGCCCGATGGCACGGTGACGGAGAAGATCGCCGACTATTTTCAACGCGATCTGCTTCCCCGCGCGGACATCGTCTTCGATTTCCACTCGGGCGGCAAGACGCTCGACTTCGTGCCGTTCTGCGCCGCCCACACGCTTCCCGACAAGGCGCAGGAGGAGAAGGCTTTCGCGGCCGTCGAGGCCTTTTCCGCGCCCTTCTCGATGCGCATGACGGAGATCGATGCGGTCGGCATGTACGATACGGCCGCCGAGGCGATGGGCAAGGTGTTCGTCACCACCGAGCTCGGCGGCGGCGGCACGTCTCGCGCCGAAACCGTGCGCATCGCGCGTCGGGGTGTGGTCAATGTGCTTCGCCATGCCGGTATCGTCGATGGTGCGGTCGAGAAGACTCAAACACAATGGCTCGATATGCCGTCCGGCGATTGCTTTGCCTTTGCCGAAGACGACGGCATGATCGAGACCATGGTCGATCTCGGGGAGACGGTTGAAGAGGGTCAGGTCGTGGCGCGCGTTCATTCAACCGGCCGCACCGGCAACGCGCCCCGGGAAATCAAGGCGAGACTGTCGGGCCTGCTGGCCGCACGTCACTTTCCGGGCTTGGTCAAAGCGGGGGACTGTGCCGCTGTGATTGGCGTTTTGGTCCCGTGACCTTGTCGCAGGGGGCTTTGGCGTACCAAGGCGCGCAAATCGGCAAAGCCTCTACGAACACCGCATCGCATGCATCATCCTTGCCGACTATTGTTTTACCTTCAACCTGAACCGCTGGATCTTACCGGTCTGGGTCTTGGGAAGCGCGTCGGTGAACTTGATCGATCGCGGATATTTATAAGGGGCGATGGTGGCTTTGACATGGTCCTGCAGGAGCTTTCGTTCCAGTTCGCCAGGCTCGATCCCATCGCTCAGGACGACATGTGCCTCGACGATCTGCCCCCGATCCACGTCCGGTATGCCGATGACCGCGCATTCCCTGACATCGGGGTGACAAAGCAACGCCGCCTCAACTTCGGGACCCGCGATGTTGTAGCCAGCGGAGACTATCATGTCGTCCGATCGGGCGGCGAAATGGAAATAGCCGTCTTCGTCCTGGATGAATGAATCTCCGGTCAGGTTCCAGCCGTCGCGCACATAGTCCTTCTGCCGGGGATCATTCAGGTACCGGCATCCCGTCGGGCCACGGACGGCAAGCCGGCCGACCTCGCCACGCGGCAACTCGTTCATATCGGCATCGACGATCCGGGCCTCGTAGCCGGCAACCGGATGCCCGGTCCTGCCCGGCGCGAGATCGTCCAGCCGGTTGGAAATGAAGATATGCAGCATCTCGGTTGCGCCGATGCCGTCCACAATCGGCTTACCGGTCCGTTGCACCCAGGCCTCGAACACCGGCGCGGGAAGGGTTTCACCGGCAGAGACCGCGATCCGCAGCGACGAAAGATTGGCCCCTTCATCGAGCGCGGCGATCATCGCCCTGTAGGCCGTCGGAGCCGTGAATACGATGGTCGCGCCATATTTCTCGATGATCTCGATCATGTTGGCCGGAGAGGCGTGCTCCAGCAGCGTCGCCGTGGCGCCGAAGCGGAGCGGGAAAATGGCAAGTCCGCCAAGGCCGAAGGTGAAGGCGATCGGCGGCGAGCCGACGAAAATGTCCTCGGTCGTGACCTGCAGCACGTCGCGCGCATAACCGTCGGCGATGATCAGCAGGTCCCGATGAAAATGCATCGTCGCCTTCGGCGAGCCGGTGGTGCCCGAGGTGAACCCAAGCAGGGCCACGTCGTCGCGGCCGGTCTCCACCGCATCGAAGACGACCGGCTTGTCGAGCGCCGCGCGGTCGAGTTCTGCGTCGTGATTGGCCGTGCCATCGAAGCCGACGACCTGCTTGAGGAAGCGGCTGTCCTTGGCGCAAGCCACCATCTCGTCCATCAGCCGCGTATCGCATAACGCAAGCGTGATCTCGGCCTTGTCCACGATCTGTGACAGTTCGCCTGATCGCAGCATCGGCATGGTGTTGACCACGACCGCGCCTGCCTTGGTGGCGGCCAGCCAGCACGCCACCATTGCCGGGTTGTTGGCTGAGCGGATCAGTACGCGGTTGCCCGGCCGCAGGCCGTAGTTCTCTACGAGCGCGTGCGCCAGGCGGTTGGTCCAGTCGGACAGTTCCTTGTAGGTCCTGCGGCGACCGTTGCCGATCAGCGCGACATGATCACCGAAGCCGCGCTCGACCTGCCGATCGGTAAGCTCGACCGCGGCATTCAGATGCTCCGGATAGTCGAACCCATCGAGCGGAAGGTCCGGCCATTGATCGCCGGGCGGAAGATTGTCACGCGCGAACGTATCGACATGTGCAGACCGACCAAGCATTCGCAAACCTCCACCCGTCGTGAAATGTGCAATGGAAACGACCAGCCGACGGTGGCACAGGAGTCCAGTTGTTTAAAGCTTAAAATGTTTGGCGCTGATATCACTTCCGTTTGCTGGCGGAAGCGCGACCACGCACGCTTCCGCATAGGCAATATCAGGCCTGATTTTCACCCATGCGGGCGAAGCGGGCCGGATCTGCCCTCTCCAGTCGCAGCGACAGCCCATATCCGACCACGGCGGCGGCCGGGATCAATGCCGGCAGGATGAGCCCGAGCGCGCCGCCGGTGGTGCCGGTGAGGTCGCCAAAATGCAGGAAGATGTAGACGAACAGGGCCGCCATGATCAGCCCCGACAAGGCAGGCAGGACCACAGTCGACAGCGCCGGCGCGCCAGCCTGCTTGTTGCGGAAGAAGACGATCACCGAAAGCCAGGTGACGGTCATCATGCCGAGCACGCCGAGCGTGCCGACCTGGCTGATCCAGGTGAACATGTTGAGCACCGGATCGAGCCCGAGGCCGGCAAAGATCGCCAGCACGATCAGGGCGCCGATCGTCTGCACGACCGAACCGATGTGGGGGCTCTGGTGATCTGCATGGGTGCGCCCGAAGGCGGCGGGCAACAGGCCTTCGCGTCCTGCCACGTAGCTGTATCGGGCGATGTAGTTGTGGAAGGCCGACAACGCGGCAAAGAGGCTCGATACGAGCAAGATGCCGGCAATCGTCGGTATCGGCCCGCCGACATAGCGCCCGGCCAGATCGAAGAAGAGCGCTGAAGGATCGCCATAGCCCTGGATGGTCGGGACCAGTTTGTCGGCACCTATGCCAACGATCATCAGCCAGGTGGTGAACACGAAGAATATGCCGATCATCAGCACCGAAAGATAAGTGGCGCGCGGAATGGTGCTTTCCGGGTCTCGGGCTTCCTCGGCATAGATCGTGGTTGCTTCGAAGCCGATGAAGGAGCCCAGGCAAAACAGGATCGCAGCGGTCAGCGAACCCGAAAACATCGCATTCGGGTCGAAGATATTCAGCGCCAGCCCATTGGCGCCGCCCTTGCCGAGAATTGCAAAGTCGACAATCAGGACAATCAGATATTCGAGCGCGACGGCAACGACCAGGACCTTTGCCGACAGATCAACCTGACGGTAGCCCAAAATGGCGACCAGGACGACGGCGATCAGGCTCCATCCCCACCAGGGCAGGACCAGTCCGAGCTCGCTGAAGACACCGGAGGCGATGCCACCCAGCAGACCGATCAGTCCGAACTGCATGGCGTTGTAGGCGACCAGCGCGACGACCGCCACGGCGCCGGCGGAGCGCCCGCCGAGACCGCGCGCGGCATAGGCGTAGAAGGCGCCGGCATTCGTGACATGCCGCGACATGGCCACGTAACCGGCCGAAAAGGCGAGCATCACCAGCGTCACGAAAATGAAGGTCGCTGGAATACCGGCGCCATTGCCAAGCATGAACGCCAGCGGCATCGCGCCGGCTACGCCGGTCAGCGGAGCCGCCGCCGAGATCACCATGAAGGTCACGGCGATCAGGCCTAGCGAATTCCTGCGAAGTTGATTGCTTCCTGCGGTACTCATTTCTGTCGTTCTCCCTCTCTGTTCCCCATGGCCGATTGACCGGTCCATTGTTTGTTGGTGTCTGTTACGGCTCGGCCGTTTCGTCCGGCCGTCATCCCCCTCCGTTGGCGGCATGCCCGAAGGACCCCCGGCATTTGGCCAGAAACTGCCCGACCCATTCGCTGCGGCCGTTGCCGCGTGGCGTAATCGCCACGACCGCTCCTTCCGGGAAGTCCTCGTCCAGCGGTATGGCGAGGATCTCCTTGCCGTCGGGCGCGGTCCTGGCCTGCGGCGCCTGCGGGACGATCGAATACCCAAGACCCTGCGCGACCAGGCCGCGCACCATGGCGAAGGAAGGCGACTGGAAGCGGATGTGCGGCTGCAGCCCGCCGCGCTTGAACAGGGTGTCCGTGGCCGAGCGCACCGAGGGATAATCCAGCAGGATCATGGGCAGATCAGCCAAATCGCTGAGCCGCAGACTGAATCTGCCGGCCAGCGCGTGGGTGGCGTTCAACAGCACATGCGGAGCCGGAGGGCAGACAAGTTCGGCATCGAGGTCAGGTTCGTTCACCGCCCCGAAAGTGATCGCTGCCTCAATCCTGCCGGCGCGCATCTGCTCGATGAGATCGTCATGGTCGGCTTCCAGAAGGCGGATGTCGACATCCGGCTGCTGGCTGGCGAAGCCGGCGACGAAACCCGGCACGAATTGCGGTCCAAGCGTGATAAAGAAGCCGATGCTGAGATGGTTCTCCGGGTGTGGCGGCCGATGGTCATCCGGCGCGATCGGGATGGCGCGCCGATAGCCGCGATTGCCATAGACCAGCGGCGAGCGCTGCGCCGAAAGGTCGATGGTCCCGGCCTCGCCGATAAAGAGGAAATGGGTTCCCCACATCAGCGCCGTCTTGAGTTCGCAGTCGAGGGAAACGACGGCGCCATCGATGATCGGCGCGCCAGTCACGCCGGGATGCCAGGCGATCGCGTCGAACCGGTCCTGGTTCAAATGCTTGAGGCGGCCGGAGAAGAGATCCGAGACGAAACTCTGGTTGCCGCTGAGCACATTGGCGCAGAACCGCCTGTTCTTCTTGATCGCCTCGCATGCCGGGCTGAGGTGATGGACGCTGATCAGCAATGAAGGCCGGCTGGTATCGGCGGACACTGACGTCATCGATGAAACGATCACACCGAAACGACCTGCCTCGCCGTCCGTGGTCACCACGGTGACGGCGGCGGCCACGCGGCTCATGCCTTCGATGAAACGGGCGCGCAGATCGGTATCCATGGT